>NZ_JADYXI010000006.1:0-262732 GCF_015864375.1 Pseudoalteromonas sp. SWYJZ19 | reverse complement strand
CCACACAGATGATTGCTTTATATTGTTAAAGAACGTTTTGAGTCGCTTTAGCGTCTCAAGGGATGCGAATAATACACCCTTTATTTTTCGAGTCAACACTTAGTTTTAAACTTTCTTTCGATAATTTAAAACCGAAGTTTTATTTAACTCTCTGAGTAGTTCGTGCCTCGCTATGCGTTGGCGTTTCCTGTCTCAGTGGGGTCGCATTATAGGGAGCTGCGGATTTTACGCAAGCGTTATTTGCATAAAATAGTAATTAAAATTAAGCCCCAAGCAAGCGCACACGATAAGCACAAGTTACCCACAAAACCCTGTTGATAACTCTGTTTTTGAACTTTAAAACTAAACACTTTTATCCTGATGTGATAAGTTGCGGTCACTTTTTTTAACTCATGTATTTAGGCAGTATCCATGACAGACATAATAAACAGTATAAGTGCCCTTCTATGGGGCCAAGTTCTCGTCTACTTATTAATAGCAGCAGGCCTCTTTTTTACTTTTCGACTAGGCTTTATTCAGTTTGTGCAATTTCCACATATGTTCAAAGTTATGTTTGGCTCTCGTAAATGTGCCGATAATGAAATTTCATCCTTTCAGGCTTTTTGTACTTCGTTAGCTGCACGTGTTGGTACAGGTAATATGGCTGGTGTTGCTGTTGCCTTATACCTAGGTGGGCCAGGTGCTATTTTTTGGATGTGGCTTATTGCATTAATAGGTATGGCTACAAGCTTTGCTGAAAGTACTTTGGCTCAGGCTTATAAAACAAAAGATGCTGATGGCAATTTTAGAGGTGGCCCTGCTTATTATATGCAAAACGGCTTAGGTAAACGCTGGATGGGGACTTTATTCTCGTTATGCTTAATTTTAGCCTTTGGTTTGGTATTTAACGCCGTACAGTCAAACTCTATTGCTGCAGCATTTGAAGTAGCGTTTGATGTACCTAAGTATATAGTAGGCATTTGCTTGGTTATTGGCTCTGGTATTATTATTTTTGGTGGTTTGAAAACGATTTCTCGTTTTGCTGAAATGGTTGTCCCATTTATGGCATTAGCTTACTTGTTAGTTGCTCTTTATGTATGTGCTATTAACTTTACTGCATTACCTGATGTAATTGTACTTATAATAAAAAGTGCTTTTGGTATTGAACAAGCTGGTGCAGGTGCAATTGGTTATGGTGTTACACAAGCTATGATCCAAGGTATAAAGCGTGGCTTATTCTCAAACGAAGCTGGTATGGGTAGTGCAGCTAATGCCGCAGCTACTGCGACACCTTACCCTCCTCATCCAGCATCACAAGGTTATGTGCAAATGCTAGGTGTATTTATTGATACTATTGTTATTTGTACAGCGACTGCTTCTCTTATTTTACTATCGCAGCAATTAGTACCTGAATCTGGTGTTATGGGGATTGAACTCACACAAGCAGCATTACAAGAACATGTCGGCGACTGGGGTACTTACTTTATTGCCATTGCTATATTGTTTTTTGCTTTTACTTCTATTGTGGCTAATTACTCTTACGCTGAAACAAATTTAATGTTTTTAGAGCACAACTCTAATAAAGGTATGTTTATCTTTAGACTTGTTGTTTTAGGTATGGTGATGTTTGGTGCTGTTGGTGAGCTTGGTTTAATTTGGACGCTGGCAGATATATCAATGGGTTTAATGGCCATTGTAAACGTTATAGCGTTATTTATGCTTTCAGGAGTTGTTGTATGGCTGTCGAAAGATTATAACGAGCAACGCAAGAAAGGTCTAATACCTACCTTTGATAAAAGTAAACATCCAAAACTCGATAAAGAGGTTGACCCCGAAGCCTGGAAATAAACAACAAACAGCGAGCTACGGCTCGCTTTTTTAGTTCTATAATTTATTTACGCACCCAATTTAATGTCAAACATCACTTTTAATAAAAAACTTATATTAAGCTTAAAACTATTTTATATTTAACTACGTAAATTAAGCGTAATTAGTTATCTATAATAAGGAGCACCAATGGATAACATGAGTAAAAAGTACAGTATCGACACGACCGATTATCAGGTAGGTCAAGATAATGTGCAAAAATGGGGATTTGACATTCATAATCCTGTATTCGGGATAAGCGCCTTCTTAGTCGTATTATTTGTCGTGCTAACTTTAGTTTTTGACCCTACTGTCACTCGAGATTTTTTAACGTCCACCAAAAACGCCATCATAAACCAATTCGATAGCTACTTTATGCTTGTCGCGAATGGCTTTGTGATTTTTTGTTTTGTTTTAGCGCTCTCACCTTTAGGGAAAATTAGACTAGGCGGCATAAAAGCTAAACCAGAGCATGGCTATTTATCTTGGCTTTCAATGTTATTTGCTGCAGGAATGGGCATTGGTTTACTATTTTGGGGAGTTGCAGAACCAACCGCTTATTTTACAGGTTGGTACCATATGCCAATGAATGCTGAGCCCAATTCAGCGCAAGCACATTCATTAGCATTAGGCGCAACGATGTACCACTGGGGACTACATGGTTGGTCTATCTATGCGGTTGTAGGATTAAGCTTAGCATTTTTTGCTTTCAATAAGGGATTGCCTTTATCTATACGCTCTGTATTTTATCCAATTTTTGGCGATCGCGCATGGGGGTGGCTCGGGCATATCATTGATATACTAGCTGTGCTTTCTACATTGTTTGGTTTAGCGACGTCATTAGGTCTTGGCGCGCAACAAGTGGTATAAATTACTTATTAGGTACCGACTACGGCACCGCATTTCAAATTACAGTTATTGGCTTAGTAACATGTATTGCTATTTTTTCTGTGATCAGAGGAATTGAGGGTGGTGTTAAAGTCCTTAGTAATATAAATCTGATTTGTGCATTTATTTTATTGCTCGCCGTTATTGGACTCACCTTTTCTGATGCGATTGGAGCCGTATGGTTCACCCTTGGTGCATATGTAGAACACTTTGTTCCATTAAGTAATCCTTTTGGAAGAACTGACGAAGACTGGATGCACTCGTGGACTGTATTTTATTGGGCGTGGTGGATATCGTGGTCGCCATTTGTAGGTATGTTTATTGCTCGTGTTTCTAAAGGACGTACCGTGCGTGAGTTTTTACTCGTAGTTATCGGGCTACCCACACTTCTTAGTTTGGTTTGGATGGGCGTATTTGGCAACATGGCAATAAACCAAGTTATAGATAAAGTAGGACCACTTGGACAAAATGGTCTAACTGATATTTCGGTAACACTATTTCAAGTATATGAACAACTACCGTTCTCTAGCTTTATATCTATTATGTCGATTGCATTAGTTTTAGTATTTTTTATAACTTCGTCTGATTCAGGCTCCCTAGTTATAGATGGTATTACAGCTGGCGGTAAAATTGATGCACCTGTTCCACAACGAATCTTTTGGGCAACAGTTGAAGGTGTTATTGCAGCGGTATTACTCTGGGTAGGAGGATCACAAGCATTGCAAGCGCTACAATCAGGAGTCGTTACTACTGCCCTACCATTCTCTATCGTGCTTATTTTGATGTGTGTTGCGCTCATTCAAGGCTTATTAAGTGAGTACCCCATTTACAAAACACAAATTACACAACAGTAACTATTATTAAAGCGGCCTATATGGGTCGCTTTTACACTTTTAATAAGTTTGAAGCCTGTAAGCTCTATAAATATCAACTCTTATATTATACCAATTCCAATAAATAGCTGATCTATTTTACTTGCTAAAACAACCCATTCCTTTGTTGTCAATTTCGTAAAGGGAACAACCATTTACATCAATTTACGCCTAGAACTGAATTGTTTTTTCGGCGTGAAATTCAGATCACATATTTAATGGAATTGGTATAACACGGTGAGTGAGCTATTTAATGCGATAAAATGATCATGCTTTAATAAGATTGGAGATGAATAATAAAATTAGTATTTGAAGATTTAGATGATAAAAATTTAGAGTTTCAGAATGAAGGTATTTATTAGAAGGTATTTATTAGAAGGTATTTTATAGAACGTATTTTATAANTTATTAGAAGGTATTTTATAGAACGTATTTTATAAGCAGAGCGCTTAATAGAGAGATGGTGCCCGAGGCCGGACTTGAACCGGCACGACTTGTTAGTCGAGGGATTTTAAATCCCTTGTGTCTACCAATTCCACCACTCGGGCATCGAGTTTGCTAATTAAAGCGTGTGGAGTAAATTATATGGAGGCGGAACCCGGAGTCGAACCGAGGTAAACGGATTTGCAATCCGGTGCATGGCCACTCTGCCATTCCGCCTAAATGTATCCAAATAATTTGGAGCGGTACACGAGGCTCGAACTCGTGACCTCGACCTTGGCAAGGTCGCGCTCTACCAACTGAGCTAGTACCGCAAAATACTGTTTTATCAACTTCAAATCATCTTGGTAAAATAATTTAAAGTGGTGCCCGAGGCCGGACTTGAACCGGCACGACTTGTTAGTCGAGGGATTTTAAATCCCTTGTGTCTACCAATTCCACCACTCGGGCATCGAGTTTGCTATTAAAAGCAAGTGGATAAAACTAATATGGAGCGGTACACGAGGCTCGAACTCGTGACCTCGACCTTGGCAAGGTCGCGCTCTACCAACTGAGCTAGTACCGCATCATATTAATTCTAAATTAACTATTTTATAAATTACACTTGGTAATGTAATTAAACCACAAAGTGGTGCCCGAGGCCGGACTTGAACCGGCACGACTTGTTAGTCGAGGGATTTTAAATCCCTTGTGTCTACCAATTCCACCACTCGGGCATCGAGTTTGCTATTAAAAGCAAGTGGATAAAACTAATATGGAGCGGTACACGAGGCTCGAACTCGTGACCTCGACCTTGGCAAGGTCGCGCTCTACCAACTGAGCTAGTACCGCATCATATTAATTCTAAATTAACTATTTTATAAATTACACTTGGTAATGTAATTAAACCACAAAGTGGTGCCCGAGGCCGGACTTGAACCGGCACGACTTGTTAGTCGAGGGATTTTAAATCCCTTGTGTCTACCAATTCCACCACTCGGGCATCGAGTTTGCTATTAAAAGCAAGTGGATAAAACTAATATGGAGCGGTACACGAGGCTCGAACTCGTGACCTCGACCTTGGCAAGGTCGCGCTCTACCAACTGAGCTAGTACCGCATCATATTAATTCTAAATTAACTATTTTATAAATTACACTTGGTAATGTAATTAAACCACAAAGTGGTGCCCGAGGCCGGACTTGAACCGGCACGACTTGTTAGTCGAGGGATTTTAAATCCCTTGTGTCTACCAATTCCACCACTCGGGCATCGAGTTTGCTAATTAAAGCGTGTGGAGTGTTGAAATGGAGGCGGAACCCGGAGTCGAACCGAGGTAAACGGATTTGCAATCCGGTGCATGGCCACTCTGCCATTCCGCCCCAATACTGGAGTAATAACCTTGAGATAAACTTGGAGCGGTACACGAGGCTCGAACTCGTGACCTCGACCTTGGCAAGGTCGCGCTCTACCAACTGAGCTAGTACCGCATTTTATTTATCAGTTATTTGAATTAACACATGATGATTTATGTGAACATTCAGGTAACTGATTAATTACCGTTTTGTTTATCTCGGGGGCTATGCCCTCTCAACACGGACGCATTCTACAGAGATTATTAAACGCGTCAATACAAAAAATGCTAGTTTTGAACTGTTTGCTTGTTTTTTATCTAAAACGGTGCGTTATTATACATTTAGAGTTAATTTTTAGTCAATTCACCCCATGCTGCACGTAAATATTGCATCATAGAACTCAAGGTTAAAAAGGTCGCAATGTACAGTAGTCCAAAACTTAAATAGTTCATCCACGTATCATATTGCCAAATCAAACCGATAATGGCTAACATTTGTGCAGCCGTCTTTATTTTACCCATATTTGATACAGCTACATTACCACGCTTACCCTGCTCTGCCATCCATTCACGAAGTGCAGATATGATAATTTCACGGCTTATTATAATAAGAGCAGGTATTGTCATATACATTGACTGGTACTGATCAGATAACGCTACAAGTGCAGCACATACCATTACTTTGTCAGCAACAGGATCTAAAAAAGCACCAAAAGGAGTTGATTGCTCAAGCTTTCTTGCCAAATAACCGTCTAATATATCGGTGATCGATGCAAGCCAAAAAATAAAGGCGGCAGCAAAAAAAGCCCAGCTATAAGGCAAATAAAATATCACCAAAAAAACGGGGATAAGAAAAAGTCTAAATGTTGTGAGTGTGTTTGGAATATTCCACATAACTACTTGGATATGTCTTTTTTGCTATATTCGCATGTAGGGCTAGCCCTTGTCATGCAAATGGTTAAATATCTTCTCAGCCATGTCAGGGCTGATCCCAGGAACTTTCTTTAACTGTTCTATATTAGCAGCTTTTACACCCTGCATGCCCCCTAAATATTTTAATAATGTTTGGCGACGCTTAGAACCTACTCCATTTATTTCTTCTAGTAGTGATTGTGTACGTTGTTTTTGTCGTTTATTACGATGCCCTGCAATAGCAAAACGGTGAGACTCATCACGTATATGCTGAATCAAATGAAGCGCAGGCGCATCTGAATCCATCGGAATGGTTTTGCGTCCACCGTCAATCAATAGTGTTTCAAGACCGGGTTTACGACTCGTTCCTTTTGCAACACCGACTAATAAAGGCATTTTAGTGTGCGGCCAATTAGAAAAGTACTGCTCAGCGCGTCCTAACTGCCCCTTACCGCCATCAATAAAGATAACGTCTGGAATTTTGTCTTCGTCTACTAACTTGTTATAGCGCTTGTTAAGTGCAAATTCCATTGCAGCATAATCATCGCCACCTGTAATACCTGTTACGTTGTAGCGCCTATACTCTTTTGTATTTGGGCCTTGTGAGTCAAATACAACACAACTTGCAACGGTGTTCTCCCCCATGGTGTGGCTTATATCAAAACACTCCATTCGGGTAATATCGTCAAGTCGCAGTGTTGCTTTTAATTGTGCATAACGTTTATTAATAGAGTCTTGGGTACTTTGTTTAACCGCAATACTGTTTAATGCATTTTTATTGGCCAGTTGTAAGTATTGCGCACGCTCACCACGAGTGACCACTTTAAGGATTACTTTGCGCTCACTTATTTGTGTAAGCGCTTCGCCGAGTGCCCCGCTCTCTTCTATTTCAAACGGTAATATGATTTCTTTTGCAATACGCCCTGTTGCTCCTGGCGCTAAATAGTACTGTCCTAAAAATGAAGTCAATATTTCTTGCTCACTCGAATCTTTAGGTACTTTTGGAAAATAGGTTTTACTACCCAGTACTTTATGATCGCGGATCATTAATAAATGAATGCCGTTTAACCCGTTTAAATGCGCAAAACCGACAACATCCATTTCTGCAAAGTTACCAGAAATAGACTGTTGCTCCTGCATTTTACGAAGTAGCATTATTTGGTCGCGAACTTTTGCCGCCAATTCAAAGTTTAATTGCAGGCTGGCTGCTTCCATTTTTTTTATTAAATCAGCAATAACTTCGTGAGATTTACCCGTTAAAAATTTACGAACATAGTCAACTTGCTCACTGTAATCATCATCAGTTACTTTATTTACACATGGAGCTGAGCAACGTTTAAGTTGATATTGCAGACACGGGCGACTTCTTGCGCGGTAATAAGCATCTTCACATTGACGAACAGGAAATATTTTTTGCATTAACCGCAAGCTTTCAGATACCGCTCCTGCGCTTGGGAAAGGCCCAAAGTACTCACCTTTAATTTTACGACTGCCACGATGAAATGCTAAACGAGGGTGTTTATGGCTAGTGAGTAAAATATAGGGGTACGACTTATCGTCGCGTAATAATATGTTGTACCGAGGCTGATATTTTTTTATTAGATTATTTTCTAGCAGCAGCGCTTCGGTTTCAGTATTGGTGAGGGTGACTTCAATGTTACAAATATTACTCACTAAAACGCGTGTTTTGCTATCGGTAATGTTACTTCTAAAGTAACTGCTCACACGCTTTTTTAGATGCTTTGCTTTACCAACATAAATAACTTGGTTGTCACTATCAAGCATGCGGTATACGCCCGGCTCACTTGATAGCGTTTTGAGAAAATGTACGTGATCGAATTCAGACATAAATTATAGTTAGTACGAAACGTCTATATCAATCATTTTATGACGAATAGCTAAATGGGTAAGCTCAACATCACCACCTACATTTAACTTTTCAAACATACGGTAACGATAGCTATTTACTGTTTTAGAGCTTAGATTTAAGCGTTCAGCTATATTTTGTGCTTTTTCACCTTTGGTGATCATAAGCATAATTTGCAGTTCGCGCTCAGATAAACTCTGAAAAGGGTTTTCATCTGTGCGGCCTGTCACTTGTGCAAGCGCTATCTGCTGTGCAATTTCAGGTGCAATGTAACGCTGACCAGCATGAACACAACGAATGGCACGAACCATTTCATCAGAACCTGCACCTTTAGTTAAAAAGCCATGTGCACCAATTTGCATTACCTTGCTCGGAAACGGGTCTTCACAATTAACAGTAAGCACAATAATTTTTACATCTGGGCAGTAACGACAAATCTTTTTAGTCGCTTCTAATCCGCCCATGCCTGGCATATTCATATCCATTAATACTATGTTTGGCGCATGCTGACGACAAAACTGTACAGCCTCTTCGCCAGTTTTAGCTTCGCCAATTACTTTAAACCCTCGTACGTCATCAAGAATACGCTTGATTCCTGTTCGTACAAGTTCATGGTCATCAACTAAAAGTACATTAATCAATGGAACATCCTCACTTACCTAACAACATGCAATTTAATTAAATTAATTTGCCACAGTAACATACATAAAGCGAAACAATAATTAATATTATTGCCTCGCTCTAATAGTTTAAGATGACGATTTTTCGCTAAATCTGTCAACCCATAACGCAATGATACCATCACCCGTTACATTACACGCAGTACCAAAGCTATCTTGTGCTAAATAAAGTGCAATCATTAATGCAACAGCACCTTCATTAAACCCAAGCATGCTTGTTAATAAACCAAGCGCCGACATGACTGCACCACCTGGCGCACCCGGTGCTGCAATCATTACTACACCTAACATCATAATAAACGGTAGCATACCCATTAATGAAGGAACTTCCATGCTTGGCGATAAAAACATAACAGCCATTGCACAGGTTACTATAGTGATAGTTGAGCCAGATAAGTGAATAGTCGCGCAAAGTGGCACTGTAAAGTTAGCTACATCTTCTTTAACGTTATTTGCTTTACTTGATTGAAGCGATACTGGAATCGTTGCTGCACTTGACATAGTACCTAACGCTGTAAAGTAAGCTGGTAGCATATTTTTAACTAATTCGATTGGATTACGTTTTAACAATATACCTGTCGCTATATATAAAACGCTTAACCATAACCAATGCATAACAAGCGCTGCAATTAGTACTACACCAAATGTTTGCAACGTATCTACCACAGTGCCTGCCACCGTCATTTCGGCAAATACGCCAGCAATGTAAAATGGTAAAGCTGGAATAATTACTTTCGATAATAACCCGTCCACTACATCACGACCCTGATCAGACACCTTTTTAAGCGTATCAAGTTCTAGTTGGCTCATGCCTATACCAAATACAAAAGCAGTCACTAATGCGGTCATTACACCCATCAGAGGTGGAATTTCTAAATCAATAAAACTACCTATTTCAGTAGCAACTTCTGTTTCAAATGTAATGCCACCACTTAAAAAAGGTATAACAGCACTTACTAATAAAAATGCAAGCGTACCTGCAATAATGGTAGAGCTGTAAGCAAACCCTACTGTTTTACCAAGTAAGTGACCAGACCCTTTTGGTAGGCCAGCAATACCCGATGCAATAAAAAATAAAATGATAAGAGGGATGGTAAAGGAGATAATTTGACCAATCAGCTCTTTTACTGTAAATAAAAGTTCAACACCAGTTATAGGTACATACAGTCCGACTAAGATACCGGCCACAATACCGGCAATTAATTTTAAGATTAACTTCATTGTGATTGCTTAATTGAATTTAGATACGTGTTTTTATCATGTTTTAGACGCATTGTGTGATAAAACTATTCAAGTTACATTCATATGCACAAATAACGAACAAATACAGCTTGATCCAATGCTCTTTCGAACATTTTTTGACTAAACGAGTTTTTACTCTTTAAATTTCAAATTAAGCCCGCACCTATAATAACTAAAGCACCGTTAATAATTGATTTTTATTTCGGCTGGTTATAAGCCCAATAGATATATGTTATAGCCAAACTTTACTTTAGTTTTTTTAAACTCACAGTAAAGTGTGTTTATATAGTTAGTAGCAAAGGCTATTAACACGTTGATCAGATTGCATCCAAAGGAACATTATGTCTACTATTTTTGAAGATAACTCACTAAGCATCGGTAATACACCGCTGGTAAAACTTAACCGTGTTACAGGTGGGAATGTATACGCTAAAGTTGAATCTCGTAATCCAAGCTTTAGTATCAAATGCCGCATTGGTGCATCGATGATTTGGGAAGCTGAAAAATCAGGTCAGCTTGTTGAAGGTAAAGAACTTATAGAACCAACATCGGGGAACACCGGTATTGCACTTGCATTTGTTGCAGCAGCACGTGGTTACAAGTTAACACTTACTATGCCAAACACCATGAGCCTAGAACGTCGCAAGCTATTAAAAGCATTAGGTGCAAATCTAGTGCTTACCGACGGTGCTAAAGGTATGAATGGCGCAATTGAGAAAGCAAAAGAAATTCAAGCAACAGCACCTGATAAGTATATTTTATTACAACAATTCGAAAACCCTGCAAACCCAAAAATTCACTTTGAAACAACAGGCCCTGAAATTTACGATGCGCTTGACGGCAAAGTAGACTTTTTTGTAGCAGGTGTAGGTACTGGTGGTACTATTACAGGTGTTAGCCGCTACCTTAAAACAGAAAAAGGTTTAAACGTTAAGTCTATTGCTGTTGAGCCAACTAACTCTCCTGTTATTAGCCAAACGCTTGCCGGTGAAGAAATTAAACCTGGCCCTCATAAAATCCAAGGTATTGGTGCAGGCTTTATCCCTGGCAACTTAGATATGGACTTAATTGATGGTGCCGAGCTTGTATCTAACGAAGACGCAATTGCAATGGCGCATCAGTTAATGAAAAAAGAAGGTATTTTAGTCGGTATTTCGTCAGGTGCTGCGGTTGTTGCAGCTAAGCGAATTGCTGAAAAACCTGAAAACGCAGATAAAAATATTGTTGTTATCCTACCTAGTGCAACTGAGCGTTACTTATCAAGCCCAATGTTTGATGAAGAATTTAGTGAGCAAGAGTTAGTACAATAAGTAATTTTAAGATTTTTAAAAGGATGCTTTAGGCATCCTTTTTTATTATTTATTATCCAATTTTCTATTTATTGCCCCCCATACCTTTACATCTTCCTAGATAAACCACACACTTTAAAAAAACTAATTAATAATAACTAATATGAAAAAAATCACGAGTTTATTAAGTTTGGTTATCTGTTTATTTTTATCAGCCTGTGGAGACGATACCAAAACACTTGGCGACACTCCTGGCGATACAGCAACCGCTTATTTTGATGCGCTTTATAACCAACAAGACCTTCAAAAAGCCAGCACCATGGCAACACCCAATCTTACGCGCATCATGAAATCCTACGGCACTGCAAAACAGTTTTCCCGTAACTTAGTAAATATGCAATATGATGAAGTAACCATTGAAGTTGATATGACCAATATGAGCATCCGTGAACAATACGGTGATAACGCCAAAATAAACCTTATTTTTACCGGCTATTTAAATGGTGATAAAATTGACGAAATGCGCAGTGTAAAAATGCTTCGTAAAAAGGGCAAATGGTACATAGATAAAATAGTTGCCGACCCTTACGCTCGTTAAAATAAATGAATTAAACATAAAAAGGCCTTACATTTGTAAGGCCTTTTTCGCTTTAGTTAGTATTTAAAGTACTGCGCTACAGCTCACCTGGTTGAAAATTATCAACTGCGATGGCTTTCTTTCGTAACTTATTAGCGTGATGCATTGCATCTGCATCAGTTTGCTCTAATAACTTATTTTCAAGCGCATAATTTATAGCACCTTCAATATCAAGCGTTGCAGGCACACTGCCCTTACGCTGCCATTGTTTTAGATCTTTAAACTGCGCTTGCATATCATGCATAGCTAAAAATGCGCTTTCCATGACCCCTGTACCTGCATTTTCATCTACATAACATAAATGCGTTAAGCGGTTTCTAAATACACCCGGTTGAGTCATACGCTCACAAATACTTTGTGCAATTTCATCACTTGGTCTGTGGTAATGGTTTCCAAGCGGGAATACGATACGTTTAAGGGTAAAATTAACAACCGGATTTGAAAAGTTTTTAAAGAAGCCATTAAACGCTTGGCCAATTTCAAATAATGAGTTCTCAATAGCATATTTTACAAATGGTAAATCAGCTTGTTGGCGCCCTTCGTCTTCATAACGTTTTAAAACAGTTGATGCTAAGTACAAATGACTTAATACATCACCCAAACGTGCCGATATCATTTCTTTTCGTTTAAGCTCACCGCCAAGCATTAACATAGCCACGTCTGTGCAAATAGCTAAGCCTCGGCTCATTCTGCTCAGCTGCTTATAATAAACAGCCGTTTCACCACCTACAGGCGCTTTAGCAAAATAACTACGTGTTAAGCCATGCACAAATGCCATACCTGCATTACTTGCTGCAAATATTATATGGTTCATTAATAAACCATCAAATTGTTCAAGTGCTGCGTCGTCATCTTCCATTGCAGCGGCTTCCATTTCTTTTAAAACAAATGGATGACAGCGTGTTGCACCTTGGCCAAATATCATTAAGTTACGCGTTAAAATATTCGCGCCTTCAACCGTAATTGATACTGGGATACCCATATAGCCATGTGCCAAATAGTTATTAGGCCCTACTTGAATTCCTTTACCTGAATGAATATCCATTGCATCATTCATTACCGTACGACCCATTTCAGTCATATGGTATTTAGCAATCGCTGTTACAACCGACGGGCTTAATTTTAAATCAATCGCACCTGCGGTCATTAATCTGCACGACTCAAGTGTGTAAGTTAAACCACCAATACGTGCAAGTGCCTCTTGCACACCTTCAAACTGCCCTATTGATACACCAAACTGCTGGCGTACCATGGCGTATGCCGATGTCATTTTTGAAGCTAAATGTCCAGTTGCTGCACTTAATGCCGGTAGTGATATACCACGCCCTGCACTTAAACACTCAACAAGCATTCTCCAGCCACGCCCTGCACACTCTTGCCCACCAATGATCCAGTCCAGTGGTATAAATACATCTTTACCGTAAGTGGTACCATTCATAAAGGCCATATTAAGCGGATAATGACGCTCACCCGTTTCGACACCCGGATGATCGGTTGGTATTAGAGCACATGTAATGCCTAGCTCTTTCTTATCACCTAATAAAGTATCAGGGTCATACATTTTAAATGCTAAGCCGAGTACAGTAGCCACTGGTGCAAGTGTAATGTAACGCTTTGACCAATTTAAACGCAGGCCCATTACTTGCTCTCCATTGTGCTCACCCATACACACCACGCCCGAATCAGGAATGCTGCCAGCATCAGAGCCCGCCTCTGGTCCCGTTAATGCAAAACAAGGAACATCTGTACCATTAGCTAAACTTGGCAGCCAACGATCTTGCTGCTCTTTAGTACCATAGTGAAGAAGTAACTCGCCCGGACCTAAGCTATTAGGCACCATAACAGTGACTGCGGCTGTTAAGCTTTTAGTCGAAATTTTTGATACTATCGTTGAATTAGCAATTGCCGAGAACTCACGACCGCCAAATTTTTCAGGAATGATCAGCGCAAAAAAACCTTCTTTTTTTAGGTAATCCCACACTTCTTTTGGTAAGTCTTTGTCTTTTTGTACAATTTGATAATCATCAAGCATCGCCAATAAGGTTTCTACTTGGTTAGCCATAAATGCGTTTTCTTTATCGCTAAGCTCTGGTTTAGGAAAGCGGTGCAGTTTTTGCCAGTCTGGGTTACCACTAAATAACTCACCATCCCACCAAACATCACCTGCTTCCATCGCCTCTCGCTCTGTTTGCGATAATGGCGGAAGCACCTTTTTGAACATTTTAAACGTAGGACGACTAATCAAGTTTAGGCGAATATCTTTAACCGCAAAAATAACCACCACCACGACCAGCAATATTATAAATATTAACATGCGCACATTCCTTACACATTGAATGAAAATAGTAACTTAATTATGACCCATCTTAATTTAAATACAATCATTGAACGACGAGTCGAGAGCCTTAACGCATTCATTTTATTGTTTTAAACATCACTGCTATTATCAACGTTTTAATAACAATAAATTAAAGGAATAGCATGACCCCCTTTCGATTTAAACTAAGTATGAGCGCCTTAATGGTAGCAAGTACTCTTGCTTTAACGGCCTGCGATGCGCAAGTAACGATAGACACTACCGATTCAGCACACACTAAAAAAGCTGTAACAGCTAAAGATGCAAAAATATTTATAACAAACACAGAAAAAGAACTAAGTGCACTTTATTTAGAATCGAGCCGTGCAGAGTGGATTTACGCAAACTTTATTACTCATGATACGTCGGCTCTATCGGCTGAAGTTAACCGTAAAATGACAGAAACAGTCGTGCGTTTAGCAAATGAAGCTGCAAAATACGACGAACTAGAGCTTGATTACGATGCTCGCCGTAAGCTTGATAAACTAAAACTAGCACTTACACTTCCTGCCCCACAAGACGCTGATAAAACAGCACAACTTTCACAAATTGTCGCAGAGCTTGGCGGGCTATATGGTAAAGGTAAATACTGTAAAGAAGACGGCACCTGTTTAAGCCTTGGCGACATGACTTCAAAAATGGCCACCAGCCGAGATTACAACGAACTACTTGATTTATGGCAAGGCTGGCGTGAAATATCAAAACCCATGCGCCCACTTTACGAGCAACAAGTAGCACTTACCAACGAAGGTGCAAAGGAGCTTGGTTATGCCGATACGGGCGCTATGTGGCGCAGTAAATACGATATGCCTGCTGATGACTTCACCACTGAGCTTGACCGTATTTGGGGCCAAGTTAAACCACTGTATAACTCGCTACACTGCCATGTTCGCGCAAAGTTAGGTGAAAAGTACGGCACCGACAAAGTACCTCAAGATCAGCCAATACCAGCGCACTTACTTGGTAATATGTGGGCGCAAGCATGGGGTAATATTTACGATGTAGTTGCACCAGAAAACGCCGATCCGGGTTACGACGTAACCGAGTTATTAGCTCAAAATAATTACGACGAACTTAAAATGGTAAAAGGGGCTGAAAACTTTTTTACCTCAATGGGTTTTGACGCACTACCAGAGACATTTTACGAGCGTTCACTGTTTGTAAAACCAAAAGACAGAGATGTGCAGTGTCATGCATCAGCATGGAATATCGATAGCAAAGACGATTTACGCATTAAAATGTGTATTCAGCGCACAGGCGAAGAGTTTTCAGTTATTCACCATGAATTAGGTCATAATTTTTATCAACGCGCATACAACAAGCAGCCTTTATTTTATCAAGAAAGTGCAAACGATGGTTTTCATGAAGCCATTGGTGACACCATTGCCTTATCGGTTACACCGGGTTACTTAAAAGAAATCGGCTTACTTGAACAAGTACCTGATGAATCTAAAGATATTGGTTTATTAATGAAAATGGCACTTGATAAAGTCGCCTTTGTGCCGTTTAGCTTAATGGTTGATCAGTGGCGCTGGCAGGTATTTTCAGGGGAAGTAGCACCGGAAAATTACAATAAAGCATGGTGGGAACTACGTGAAAAATACCAAGGAGTGCAAGCGCCTATCGCACGTAGCGAAAATGATTTTGATCCGGGTGCTAAGTACCACGTTCCGGGTAACACGCCTTATACACGTTACTTTTTAGCGCATATTTTGCAATTTGAGTTTCATCGCAGCTTATGTGAAATTGCCGGTAACGATAAAGCCATTCATCGCTGCTCTATTTATAACTCAAAAGAAGCAGGGGATAAGCTAAACGCTATGCTTGAAATGGGTTCGTCTCGCCCTTGGCAAGAGGCGCTTGAAACTGTAACAGGTAAGCCGCAAATGGATGCAACAGCAATGCTCGATTACTTTGCACCATTACAAACTTATTTAGATAAACAAAACGAAGGCCGCAACTGCGGCTGGTAAATAGCGCTGAATAAAAAGCCCGCTCAAATGAGCGGGCTTTTTATTCATATTCTAATTTTCTGTTAAATTAGAACTGTAAGCTTACATTTGCAAAGTAGGCATCATAATCAGAATCATCCCAGTTATTGCCGTAACCTGCTTTTAAACCAACATTGTTGTTGAAAAAGTGTTGAGCACCAAGAGTGTAATCATCATTTTTATTAACTGTAACAAAAACCGATGTTGCTTTGCTGAAATAGTAGTTAGATGCTAATTCCCAGTTACTTGAACCGCCATCAACATCTTCAAATTTACCTTCAACAGTCAAGTAGTTACCTTGCTGTAAATCAACAAAGTACTTAGCTGCTACTGCACGGTAATCAAACTCATCATCTGCTGTTACTGTAAAGCCAATATAATCAGTGCTGTTTAACTGGTGGTTATATGCCAAATCAAACACAAACTGATTGTCAGCATCTTCTACATCAACAAACGTAGCTTTTAATACAAGGTTTGGATTAAAGAAGTAACCCGCTGAAAGTTCAATTACATCCGTGCTTGAGCCAAAATCACTATCGAAATTATTGTACTGTGCACCTAATACAAAATCTTCTACAAAATACTCACCGCCAACGCTAGTAACATCTCCAAGATCATTATCACTGTATGCACCATAAACATTTGTTTGCTTATTGATGTATTCAAATTGATCATAAGGACCTAAAGTCGCTTTTGGAGAAAAATAATATGTTGAGTCAACACTTACTGTGTCATCACCATCTACGTCCACATATCCTACATGGCTGATTGATTGGTAAGTATCTGCAGCTATTGCAGTGGTTGCAGCACTTGATAATAAAATGCTCGAAATGATAACGGCTAATTTTTTCATTTTAAATTCCCTATAAATATTACTTTTTATGCCTCAGCTGTCTAGCCAAAGTCGGGGCGCATCCTAACGCCAAAAAAATGAACAAAAACTGAATAAAAGGTCAGATTAAACCCAGTGGAGTTGTAATAATTTATACGTAAATGTAAATACAAAGTATCTTCCAAATCTACAAGACAATATCATGTCATCATTTAAATTTAAAAAGTAACAAATACGGTACAAACTGTCGCTAAATTGAACACAACTTAATTATTCGATAAACCTCATCAATATAATTTCCTCTCACTAAATTTTTTTAATTTCTCAAAAAAATTACTCTGTTTAATTCATTATTTCTGTATTTATAATGAAAAATAGGTTTGTATCAGTGCATATTTTTATCTGTTTTTTTCCAATAACCATTGTTTACTAGCAAAAACAACTCCAATACTTACTATTTTATAGCTATTATCATCGACCGCACTTAATGACTTTAATAACAATTTAGCCATTCATGGCGACTCTATTTATAACTCAAAGGAGTTATTTAGATGAGCATAATAAAGGCCGTAATTATGACTGGTAAAAGTTTATAGTTAAAAGCTCAAACGTTTAAAAACGACAAAGCCCGCTAAATTTAGCGGGCTTTTTAATATTACTTTTGTATTAACTAAGTACGGGACTTAATTAAAACTGAAAACGCATGTTAGCAAAGTACGCATCGTTATCAGAATCATCAGCGTTGTTTTCGTAACCCACCTTTACACCAATATTTTTATTGATGAAGTGTTGAGCACCAAAGCTATAAGTATCTTGCTTATTGTAGTTAGCAAATACAGATGTTGCTTTTGAGAAGTAGTAGTTAGTTTCTGCTACCCATTGGTTTTCTGCATCATCAATGCTTTCGTATTTACCTTCAAAAGTAAGGTAGTTACCTTGCTGTAAATCAATAAAGTATTTAGCAGCTACTGCACGGTAATCAAAATCGTCGTCTGATGTAAGTGTAACACCTACGTAATCAGTGCTGTTTAGCATGTAGTTGTAAGCTAAATCAAATAATGCGTAATCATCGCCGTCTTTGTTTTCAACTAGTGTTACTTTTGCAAGTAAATCAGGGTTGAAAAAGTAACCACCCGTCAGTTTATAAAGCTCACTGTTAGAACCTGAATCTGGGTCTAGGTTTTCGTAAGATGCGCCAACAACAAATTCATTAATGAAGTATTCACCACCAACTGATGTTAAATCGCCAAAGTCGTCATCAGCGTAGCCACCATATACGTTAGTTTGTTTATTGATGTATTCAAACTGATCGTACGGACCTAACGTTTTTTTAGGAGATAAGTAGTAAATAGAATCTACAGCAACGGTGTCGTTGTTATCGCTATTTTTATAGCTTAGGTTACTAATTGAATTATAGCTGTCTGCAGCAGCCGCAGTGCTAGATAATAAAATGCTCGAAATAATAACTGCTAATTTTTTCATTGTAAGACTTCCCTATGTACATTGCTTTTTATGCTCTAGCTGTATTGCTAAAGTCGAGGCACATGCTAACGTTAGGAAACTGAATGAAAACTTAACTAACCAGTTGTATTTATTAAGTTAATTGTAAGGAAGTGTTGTAAACTGTAAAATTAAAGTAGTTGCAACATCTAGTCAACAACTACTTAAAACATGTACCGTATTAAAGCGCGTGTTGGCTAATAATACGATAAACATCGTTAATATTATCGCCAGACTTAAACTCTTTACTAATTGGTGTTGGATCTGAGCCAACCCATATTTTTAGCTCGGCATCTAAGTCAAAATGGCCTGCACTTTCTTTACTAAACTTGGTAATTTTAGAGTAAGCAATACTCACCATTTCCATTTTAGAGCCGGTCATACCTTGCTTATCAATTAAGATTAAGCGCTTATTAGTAAAAATAAACATATCACGTACTACTTTATATGCCTTTTCCACTTGCTCGCCGTCAATTAATGTATTGGCGAGGATTTTCTCTAAATCAGAATCGTCAACTTCGCTTGCATTACCCATAAGTCCGCTAAGTAAACCCATTATACTTTCTCCTGTTTAAATATTTGATTCTCTAATGTGTGACCATTAACTAACTGCCTGTACTGCCAGTGTTGTTGATGACAAAAATTCAGTAGTGCAATATCAAGTGGATCGCTCGTTGGTTGATACTCAACAACATATTCTTTATGCTGGCTCATATACACTCGGCTCACCCCTGCAATTGCTTGAAGCTGTTGCTCAACATTTTGATAAGCTTCGCTTAGCATTAATGTATAAAAGTGTTTATCAGTATTATTTGTTTTTGTTTGATGCTCGCTTAGTACGCCTTTATCTAAATGAAGCACCTGTGAGCATAGTCGTTCAAGCTCAGTTAAATCGTGAGAGCTTAAAATAAACGTAGCCTGTTCACTTAATTCAGATACTAGCTCGCGTACTTCTCTGGCATGAATCGGATCAAGCCCTGCGGTTGCTTCATCAAGCATTACAATTTGTGGCGCGCCAATAAGTGCTTGCGCTATCGTAACGCGCTTGCGCATACCGTGCGATAAATCCCCTGCACGCTGCTTTGCAATTTCTTTTAAGCCAACCAAGTCAAGTACACGTAGCGCCTCAGTTTGGCTTTGCTTAGCGCCCATACCTTGCAGTTTTGCATAAAAGGCGAGTTGCTTATCTATATTAAAACGAGGGTCAAGTTGTGCGTCTTGCGGTAATGCACTTACTTTATTAAATAAAGCAGCGCTCCCTGGCTTATGCCCTAATATTTCAAGGCTGCCTTTACTTGGCGCTATATAGCCGCACAACAAACTAAATAAGGTGGTTTTACCCGCACCATTTGGCCCAACAAGCGCCACTGGCGCGCCTTTATTAATCTCAAAGTCCACATTATTAAGCGCAAGTTTTGCACCATACGATTTACTCAAACCGCTGGCTGTAATTAATGGTCTCATAGTGAGCTCCTTGCAAAAATACATTGAGCAACGCTTAGTAACACCGCAGTTTGCACAAGGGGAATAGCCACAGCGCTTAATAATGGTAAATTTTGCCCCGCTAATAACTCTATTTGCACACCCGGAAATAAATAATCAAGCAAGCCTAATGCGGGTATTTGCCATTGCAATATACCAACTACAATACCGCCTGCTGCAAAATATAAAATTGCCAATACAATAGATAAACGCGATGAGCGAGCAAAGGTATTTATTAACGTCATAAGTGCTACAAATGGACACAGAGTAATCACTAATATTAAAAATATAGAAAGCGCACGGGCAAAACCACCAGCCAGTAAACTTGGATCTCTAAACCCTAGTACAGCAAGCGTAGCCACAAGAGTAATGCCCACTAAGCAGGCTAATACCGCTAATTGCCCTAAAAAACGACCAAACAGTATTTCAAAGCGAGTGGAGCGCAGTGATAAAAACCTTAGTGTGCCGCGCTCTCTATCGCCTACCGTTTGGTCGCTACAAATAAATAAACCAAAAACGGGAAAGCTATACAGGGCTATTAACCAGTACATAGCAAATTCGGCCTCAGGCCAATCCAATAATTTACTTAAACCAATAGAACCTGATATATCACGGGCTATTTGCTCAAAATCGGGCGCACTTACAATGCCTACTGCCTGCCCTATTGGGTAGCGCAGTATTATTAGCCACACCAATGCAAAGGCAGCTAATGCAATAAGTCCACGTTTAGTTAAAAACATACGTACAAGCTCAAATCCCGCTATTTGCGTTAATCGCCCTACGTTTATCGGTAATGGTGTTGCCATTGACTATCCTTAATGACTTTTTATTTTCTGTGTATTTATCCACACTAAGTGTAAACACCTTGAATTACCAGCAAAAAAAAGCTCACCTATAGTGAGCTTTGTAACAATACATTTAAATGTAACAGCATAAATTGCGATATAAATTATAAATGCTGCTTATAAACCTCAAGTGCTTGGCTTAAATCGCTAATTAAATCTTCAACATCTTCAAGGCCAATATGCAGGCGAATAACCGGGCCTAAATCCCAACCTGTATTTGAACGCAGCCCTTTCATAGTTAAATTAGCCGTTACTAAACTTTCAAAACCGCCCCACGAAAAGCCCATTTTAATATGCTCAAGGCTATCTAAAAATGCATCAATCGCTTTTTGATTACCGGTTTTCATCACAAATGAAAACAACCCATTACTGCCATCAAAATCACGTTTAAAAAACTCATGCCCTGGGCAGGTTTCAAATGCAGGGTGGCGAATATGATCAACAAGCTCATGTTGTTCAAGCCATTTAGCTACTTCTATTGCTGCTTTTTCATGTTGATTCAAACGCACACCCATTGTACGCAGGCCTCTAAGCGCTAAATACGCATCATCGGCACTGGTACATTGCCCTAGTAAGTACGAGTTTTCGCGCAAGGTTGGCCAGTACTTTTTATTAGCAACAGCCACACCCATCATCACGTCTGAATGGCCGACAATATACTTCGTTGCAGCCTGAATACTAATATCAACACCGTGCTCTAGCGGACGATAATGCAAACCGTTGCCGTAGGTATTATCAAGTATGGTCATTACGCTATGCTCATTGGCTACTTTTACCATAGCAGGCACATCTTGCACTTCCATCGTAATAGAACCTGGAGATTCTAAAAACAATACTTTGGTATTTGGCTGAATGTAGTCTTTAATGCCTGCGCCAATGGTTGGCGGGTAGTAGGTTGTTGTAATGCCCAGCCCCACTAAAATTTTATCGCAAAAATCGCGAGTTGGTTCGTACACGTTATCAACCATTAAAATATGATCACCGGTTTTTAAAAACGATAAAAATACTTGGCTAATCGCCGCCGCGCCACAAGGGTATAGTGCACACCCTTCGCCGCCTTCAAGTTCTGTAATCGCTTCTTGTAGCGCAAAGTGTGTTGTTGTTCCCCGGCGCCCATAAAATAACGTTTTATCGCCACGGGTTTTAGCAGCTTCTTTTAAATCTGCTACAGTATCAAATACAATGGTAGATGCACGCTGTACAACGGGATTTACTACGCCATGTGTATAGGCTTTTTTGCGCCCTGATGATACCAGCTGAGTGTTTTTATTACTTTTACTCGACATTGTTAATCCTTAAGGGTTTGTGCGCCAATGCTCAATTAAATAACGAGAGATAGAGTCGGTTCTAGGCAGCTTTAAATGCTCCCCTTCTTCGTGCCAATTACCAAATTGCTCTAAGTCTTCACGACTAAACCATTTTGCATCGTCTAGCTCTTCTTTATCTACGTTAATTTCCTCAGATGTCGCCTCTGCAAAAAAACCAAGCATAATGGACGATGGGAACGGCCATGGCTGAGATGCAACATAACGTACGTTATCAACCTCTATACCTGCCTCTTCTTTAACTTCACGCGCAACCGCTTGTTCTAGTGTTTCACCTGGGTCAACAAATCCAGCAAGCGACGAATACATACCAATAGGCCACGCGGCTTGGCGACCTAATAAACAGCGTTCTACTCCGTCAGCAAAGACTTTAGTAACGACCATAATTACCGCAGGATCGGTACGCGGGAATGTAGGATGCTTACAGTTTTCGTTTTCACATACACGAGAATGCCCTGCTTCCACTGAACGGTTTTTACTACCGCAGCGCCCACAAAAACGGTGCGTGGCATGCCAATAACATAACCCTCTCGCAAGGGCGGCTATTGAGGCATATTTAATGGTTACTTGAGGCCCATATTGGCGAATATCAAAAAATTGAGCGCCCTCTATTAAAGGCGTAAGTACGCTTTCATCCAGATCAGATACATCCAATGCAAACACACCATGTTTAGCATTATTTAAACCAACAAAAATAGCACTCGTTAAATCTAAATGCGCCACTTGTTGATACGTTAAATAGCTTACTTTAGGGGTATCTTTAATAAATAGGGTTTGATTATTTTTAACTAAAACCCATTTACTTTGCGCCGACATTTGCGCTTTAAGCCACGATGGGTCTTTACGAAAATTTGAGCCTCTGTCTAGTGGCATGTTGCTATAATGAAGCATGTAAGTCCTTGGTAACTCGTTATGCTTTAAAATTACCATAATCATTTAGCAAACCCAATTGATTACAGTAATAAAAAAAGCCTATATAAGGCTTAATTCATCTATTACGGCTTTGTATTAAAAACTCTCATGTTGCAGGCACTTAGCTTGCACTTTTTTAACTATTTTTTACTGTTAAAGTAGCAAAGTATTATCAATTAAATGAAATTGCTCTGCGCTTTGTTTTAATACCTCAGCGGTTAACCGGTCAGCACCGTATACATCGCACGGTACATTATATTGATTTTTTAAATGCCCAAGTAACAAAGCAAAGTCACCATCGCCAGAGAGCAAAATAACCTTATCAAGGCTTTTACCCTGCTCTAACATGTCTATTGTTATACCTACATCCCAATCGCCTTTAGCACTTCCATCACGGCGTTGAATAAATGGCTTTAGCTTTACGTCAAAACCAATCGCACGCAAAATATTTTGAAACTGATTTTGCTTTTCATCACCTCGATAAATAGCGTACGCAAAAGCACACTCAATATTGTATTGCGCCTGCATTACCCGCCAAAACGCATTGTAGTCAAAGTTTTTTCCGTAACTCTCGCGGCACGTGTAATAAATATTTTGCACATCAACAAAAATACCTACGCGTGGTTTCGTGCTTTGCTGCTCGTTTTGTAAAGTCATTTAGTGTCCTAGTGAGGATTAATAGCAATAAAAGTAACGTTATAAAATAAGTGTACCTTGCAATTTATATTTAAGTAACCTAAATTAGTTACATACCCTTATGTAACCAATATTGGTTACATATTAAAAAGTAACCATTTTGAGATTTTTATGATTGGTGTGATCAGCGGCGATATTATTAAATCGCAAACAATCCCTAAGCAGCAATACGATGCCATGCTTTATCAACTAGAGCAAAGTTTGCGAAACATTTCGGGGGAGCAAACACTTTGGAATATATACCGAGGCGATGCCTTTCAGTTACAAGTTAATAATCCTGAGCTCCTTTTTAAAAATGCCATACTTGTATATTTACACCTTAAATCGTCAGGTTATGAGCTACGGCAAAGCTTGGCACTTGGGCAAATAGATAACCCACGCAGCGATATAAAAACAGCAACCGGTTCTGCTTTTACCCTTTCGGGGCAAGGCCTTGATAAAATAGGTAATCAACGCTTTGTTTTTAATATTAATGAGCAGCAGCTTGATGAAAGCTTAAATCTTAATTTAGCCTTTGCCGACGTATTACTCACTAAAATCACGCAAAAACAAGCAAATGCCCTGTATGTCTATTTAACATCATCAGACAACAGCCACGCGGCACTGGCTAAAGAGCTTAAAACAAGTCGCGAAAATGTAACAAAACTACTAAATTTAGCGCACTACCAACTTATAGAACGCTTTATTAAGCACACACAACACGTTATAAAAAATATAATTAAAGGAGGTGAATAATGGAGTTTTCACTTTTACTGGTCGCGCTTATTATTGGCCACTTACTCGCTGATTTTTACTGGCAACCTATGAGTTGGGTAAACGACAGAAACACCCGTCACTTTAAAGCCAGTAAGCTTTATTTTCATGTACTTGTGCATGGTGTAACAAGTGCACTCATTATTACCGTGTGGGAATACACATTCGGGTGGCAACAACTAAGCAGTGTTTTAATTGCCACGGCGAGCATTATGTTGAGCCATTACTTTATTGATATAGCTAAATCGTATTCTAATAAAGGCGTGGTGCCTTTTTTACTTGATCAAATAGCGCACATACTCGTTATTATTGCGCTCAGTATTTGGCTAACTGATAACAATAGCTTTATGGCTGCAATTAATAATATGCTCACTGATCCCAAAATACTGTGGGTGGTATGCGGTTATTTAATTATTTTAAGTCCTAGCGCCGTATTTATAAGAATGATGTTAGAGCGTTTAACAAGTAACTTTTCAAGTACTGGTAGCTTACCACTTGCAGGGCAAAGCATAGGTATGCTTGAGCGCGTACTTATGCTGAGCTTTATATTGCTTGACCAATTTGCAGGGCTTGGCTTTTTACTTGCGGCAAAGTCGGTATTTAGGTTTGGCGATTTAAGTGCAAGCAAAGATAAAAAACTTACCGAGTACGTTATGCTCGGCACACTACTTAGCGTAAGTGTTACTTTATTTGTCGGCTTGGGTATTAACTATTTAATCAGGTAGGCAATACAGTAAGTACAAATTACAGGCAATAAAAAACGCGCTGCTTCTATTTATTCAAAAGAAGAGAGCGCGTTTTTTGTATCAGCCTTTAACCAAGTTCTAAATTAATTAAACGCCAATATGATCATTAATCGTTATTTGTGCGACGACGGCGTTGGCCACTACCGCCAACAGATTCACGCTTTGCCCATGGGTTTTTCGCGCTGTCATCTGTTTTAGCAGCTGGCTTTTTAGAACCACCACGGCGTGGGCCGGTACCATTACCACCATTATTTGGCTTTTTACTGTTAGGCTTGCTGCTATCAGATTTAGGCTTATTAAAAGGCTGCTTTTTCTTAGGCTTTTTAGACGGCAGTGGGCGAGCATCTAATGCGCGCTCTGCTACTGGGTTAATAGGCTCAAAACCGTCTTCTTCAGCACGTGGGATAAGCTCACCAATAAAGCGCTCAATACCGTATAAATCAACAGCATCTTCTGTTGTTACAAACGAAATCGCATGACCCGACGCACCGGCACGGCCTGTACGGCCAATACGGTGAACGTAATCTTCATATACATTTGGTAAGTCGTAGTTAACAACATGCGGTAATTCAACAATGTCTAAACCACGTGCAACAATGTCTGTTGCTACTAGTACGCGTACTTCACCACTTTTAAAACCATCAAGTGCTTTAACACGTGCGCCTTGTGATTTATTACCATGGATAGCCGCGCCTACAATGTCATCGCGCTCTAGTTGTTTAACTAAGCGGTTAGCACCGTGCTTTGTGCGGCTAAACACTAATACTTGTTGCCAATCGTTAGTGCGAATCAAGTGGCTTAGCAATGCTGTTTTACGTGTTTTATCTACCGCATAAACACACTGAGTAACACTTTTTGCAGTAGTATTTTTTGCAGCAACTGAAATTTCAACAGGGTCATTAATTAACCCTTTTGCTAATGCACGAATTTCGTCAGAAAATGTTGCCGAAAACATTAAGTTTTGACGTTTAGCAGGCATTTTAGCAATTAAGCGTTTAATGTCGTGGATAAAGCCCATGTCTAACATGCGGTCAGCTTCATCGAGTACAAGCACTTCAACGCTATCAAATTTAACTGCATTTTGATTATGTAAGTCGATTAAACGACCCGGCGTTGCTACTAAAATATCAACACCTTTACGAAGACGCTGCATTTGTGGGTTAATTTTAACGCCACCGTAAACTACAAATGAGCTCACATCTGAATGCTTAGCGTACTCTTCAACGTTTTCGCTTACTTGCAAAGCAAGCTCACGTGTAGGCGTTAAAATAAGTGCACGTACGTGGTTACTTTTAGCTTTAGGGCCTGACGACAAACGCTCAATAAGTGGTAATGTAAAACCCGCTGTTTTACCTGTACCTGTTTGCGCTGCTGCCATAACATCACGGCGTTCAATAATTGCAGGAATTGCTTGAGCCTGAATCGGCGTTGGCGTTTCATAGCCCTTTTCTAAAACCGCATTAACCAAAGACTGTGATAAACCTAAACCTTCAAAACTCATATAAACTCTCTTTTAAATTAGGCTACGTTAGCCAGTTGCGCGCATTATACCTGTAGTAGCTAAGAATGCATGCCATTATTTACGTTGCGGGCAATTGAGCATAGCTTAATAAAATTAAACCGGTGATCAAGTTGCTTAAAAATGCAAAAAACGGCCATAGGCCGTTTTATATTTATACTTAATTACTTTAAGTATAAGAGTTACTTAACACCTAACTCGCGTAAACGTTCTTGCAAGTAGCTATCTGCCGTGTAGCGCTCTGAAAGCACAACATCTGGATGCGGATGTAAAAATAACGGTAGTGAAATACGCGATTTAGTAGATGCTTTACCCGTTGGGTTAATCACGCGATGAATTGTCGATGGGAAATACCCGCCCGACGCTTCTTGTAGCATGTCGCCAATATTAATAATTAAGCTGCCAAAATCACATGGTACGTCTAACCAACCGCCATCTGTTTTTTGAACTTGTAAACCAGGCTCATTAGAAGCTGGTAATACCGTTAATAAATTAATATCACCGTGAGCAGCAGCGCGAATAGCACCTGGCTCTTCATCACCCGTCATTGGTGGGTAATGTAGGATACGTAACAATGTTTGCTCAGAACCGGCAATCATGTCTTTTAAATCAATCGAAAATTTAGCGCGAACATCAGCTGGCGCTTCAGCCTGAACCCAGCTTAGTAAAGTACCAGCAAATTCACTCGCTAAACGGTAGTATTCACGTACATCAGCTTCGAGCTCTGCAGGAACACGGCCTTTAGGATACACATGAAAGTACTCTTTAATGTCTTTTATTGTAAAGCCTTTCGCTACTTCAGATACTGAAGGCGGAAAATAACCATCTTGAGTTTCTTTAGAGAATAAAAAGTCCTGCTTTTGCTCTGAGTTAAAAAAGTCTTGCCAATTTTTGTAAATAGATTCAACTAAAGACTGTGGAATTGGGTGGTTTTTTAAAACGCCAAATCCAGTATTTCTTAACGATTCAACAAAGTGTGCAGCCGCATCGGGAGCTTTATAATCAACAGTAGGTAATTGCATTGTACGTTCCAGTGAATAGGTTGTGTGAAGTGAACTGCTTTAATAGTAGCAAATTGCCAAGATAAAGTAGAAAAGCCTTCATTATAGCGCTGTGCGAGGATAGACAAATGACCTCAAAAAAATAAGGACATATGTCCGCAAAGTAACGTTTCCACCATTAGGCTTGATCAAGATCAACTTATAAAAAAACGTTGAATTTGCAAGGTTTAGTACTTATATATGGTCTACTAGGGCGTGCTGACCTTTGGTGGGTGAATTTGTAGCAGACTGTTTGGTATTTAAGCAAGGCAGAGCCTGTGATGTGTGGTTGTTCCCCATAAATAGGCGATAACGCAGCATAAATGCCAAACATGCGCTACCCTTTGGGTTCTTTCTAGGGACGATTAACTCTTTGTTGCTCGGTTTTTACTTAGTCCACTAGGTTACAAACCTCGCGCCGCGATTAAATCGCCCCTAGATTGAACAAATTTCAATCCACAACGGTCAACACGCCCTAATATATTTTATTTGTGTAAATAAGGCTCCCCATGCGACAAAAAGTATCTTTTAAAAGCGGCGATTTAGAACTTGCCGGCCAACTAGAACGCCCCGCCGGCGACATAAAGTTTTATGCGCTATTTGCACACTGCTTCACATGCGGAAAAGACATAGCAGCAGCCACACGTATAAGCCGTGCACTTACGCAGCAAGGCATAGCCGTACTGCGTTTTGACTTTACGGGTTTAGGTAATAGCGATGGCGACTTTGCTAACAGTAACTTTTCATCAAACATTCAAGATTTAGTTTCAGCGGCTGATCATCTGCGTGAGCATTTTGCAGCGCCGCAATTACTTATTGGCCACAGTTTAGGCGGCGCTGCGGTACTTGCTGCTGCTGAGCACATTCCTGAAGTATCGGCTATTACAACCATTGGCGCGCCGTCAGATGCACAGCACGTAGCCCATAACTTTGCAGCACACCTTGATGAAATTAACGCAGCCGGTGAAGCAAAGGTAAGCCTAGCAGGCCGAGAATTTACCATTAAAAAACAGTTTATAGACGATATAGCCAAGTACGATAAAAGCCACATTAGTAAACTTAAGCGCGCATTGTTAGTAATGCACTCCCCTATTGATGCGACGGTAAATATTAGTGAAGCCGAAAAAATTTACGCATCAGCTAAGCATCCTAAAAGTTTTATTAGCCTAGATAACGCCGATCACTTACTTACTAATAAAAACGATGCCGACTACGCTGCAGAAATCATTGCAACGTGGGCTAATCGCTACGTCAAATATGACAAAACTAAATACGCCGCAAGTTTAACGGGTGGCAATGTACTTGTTGAAGAAAAAGACCATGTATTTACTCAGCACGTAAGCACTAAAGATCATACTTGGCTTGCAGATGAGCCAATAAAGGTAGGCGGTAAAAACTTAGGCCCCGATCCGTATCATCACTTATTAGCGGGGCTTGGTGCTTGTACAGCAATGACACTACGTATGTACGCTACACGTAAAGATTTAGCGCTAGAGCATGTTAAAGTAGAGCTTGATCACACTCGCGATTACAACAAAGATTGCGACGATTGTGAGCAAACCGGTAACCTAGAAGCCATTACCCGTAAAATCACTCTAGTCGGTGATTTAACACAAGAGCAACGCCAGCGTTTGCTCGAAATAGCCGACAAATGCCCTGTGCATAAAACACTACATAACAACCCTGTTATTGTAAGTGAACTGGTAAAGTAACTAGCATACAAGCAATATAGCGCAGCTAACACTGCGCTATGCTTTAACAAAACTAACTATTTACTATCTAAAAATTCTTTTACTTCTTTACTCATTCTATCCACCAGCCATTTTGGCCCGCCATCGTACATATCGTTATGACGAGATTTTTCTATTAGTGTTTGTGTAACAGGAAACTTATCCAGCTCTGAATCGTTTAACAACACATTCGCATCAGCTGGGTAATCACTACCACGTAGTGTAAACACGCGAATGTTTTTATTACGAGGGATCAACATACGACGATGATCGATCGTAATAATAGTGCTTACTTCATTGGGGTAAATAGAGCCGTATAATACCGAAATATCACCGCCGTTTGAATGCCCAAATAAGGCGAGTTTTGTAAAGTCGTACGCTGGGTATTTACTCGATAACTCATTAACTAAAAACTTAAGCGTTACCACACCACGATGCCAGTTTTCCATACGAGTGGTTAAGTAAGGCTGTTCACGGTTTAGGTAAGGGTCGGTTTTTAGTTCATGTGCAACGGCTACTGTTAAGTATCCGCGTTGATTAAACGCATTACTGGCAAACGTATACTTGTTATGACTAATACCGTAGCCCGCATTAATAAATGCCACAGGGCACTTTGCTTGCTCTGTACACTTAGCATTGTTACTTGGTAATGTAATATTGATAGGAATAGTGCGATTGCGGCTTTTATCGGTTATAACGTCGTCGGTTGCATAGCTTGTAGTGCTTATTATTGATGTAGTTAAGGTGAGTGCGCTTAACATAAAAAGCTTTTTAAGTGCTTTTTGCATATTTAAACTTATATAAATTATTGTTTTTAATTAAAAATAACTTTTACTTTATAGGTTTGCATTCTCTATTGTCAAACTATGCGATAATAGTCGCCATTGTTTTAATATATTTAGTAAAAGATCCAATAAATGAAATCATACAATAGCATTCAAGAACGTATAGAAATCCTAGAAGACAAACTAACTGCAATACATGACGAAATCGAAACACTAAAAGCACCTGCTAAAAATAACAATGAACGTATTATTTTTAAGTTCATCGAAACAGGCAGCACTGGTAAAACGAAGGATTTTGTACGTGAGTTAGGTATTAAATCACCACGTGACGGTTTGTTTTCATCAGGTGACGTTACAAAACTAATTAAAGATGGCGCTGAAGATATTTCACCTGCGTTATTAGAAATCGCAAGACAGCTTGCCAGTGCACGTAATAAAAATGGCCCAAGCCGTTAATTACCCAGTCACGCAGTATCTAGAAGCCCAGCCAAGCTGTCGCTTCTAGATATGTAATTATATTAAACTAAATTAATCACATAGTTCTATATTAAGGCTGGTAAGCAAATTAAGTGCTTCGAAGCGATCAAACTTAGCATTCGCTAAGATATTATTATTCAAATCTATATTAAACGCTGTAGCACCTACAAAATCACATTTTGTTAAGTTAGTTTGAAAAAACTCACTATCGCGAAAATCTGTTCCTGTAAATTCACTACTGCTTAAATCAGCGTGTCTAAAATCAACATTTTTGGCAAAGCAGTGTGTTAGTTTGAGGGCTTTGAGGGTTAATTCAAAAAAAGAGCTATTACTGAGCTCACAATAATTAAAACTCACCGGTGCGTTAATACTAAGCGCTGGCCAATCTACATCAGCCCATTGCAAACTATTTAATTTACAGTGGCTAAAACTTACATTTTCAAGCGAACTGTAGTTCCATTTAAGTGACGATAAATTACAGTTTTTAAAACTACATTCTATAAATCGGCAATTTTTAAACTGCCCCCCTGAAAAGTCGCAATCGATAAATATACATTCTTCAAACTCAGAGTTTTCAGTTAGCTGCTCTGCGTACTGCAAAGCATTAAATTGCTCATCAAAATACTGTTTATTGTTACTTAACAACACAATTTACCTATTAGATTTAACCTGCGTAGCCATTATTTTTAGGTAAATCTTTTTTAAGAGCAAGCACTGCAATAAAAATTAAACCAAACAATGGAAATAGCGCAAAACAGCCACCCACAAACGCTAAAACACCTGGCATAGTACTTTTACGCTTACCTATTTTGTAGCTAATTACAGCAAAAATAGGGATGCATAATATAATAAAAAAAGCTAAAAACTCACCAAATAAGGTTAGATGAAATGACATAAGAACTCCTTTTCAATATGGATAATAGCAATCGGCACAAACCTTTAAACTGCTTTAAATTTAACCACAAAAAAACCCTTAAGCATATAACTTAAGGGTTTTTAAATTTAGCTTAAAAGCTAAGCAAAAATTACTCTTCGCTTGATACTTCTTTTTCTACAACACTAATTGCAAGCTCAGCTAACGAATCGAGGTTAGGTTTACTTGGCGCGTTAGTTAATAAACACGATGCTTGTGTTGTTTTAGGGAAAGCAATAACGTCACGAATGTTATCGGTACCACATAAAAGCATTGCTAAACGGTCAAGACCAAATGCTAAACCTGCATGTGGTGGTGTGCCGTATTTAAGTGCATCAAGTAAAAAGCCAAACTTGTCTTGTTGCTCTTGCTCGTTAATACCTAAAATTCTAAATGCGGTTTCTTGCATATCTGCATTATGAATACGCACCGAACCGCCACCCACTTCGTAGCCGTTTAATACCATGTCGTAGGCATCTGAAATTGCTGCTGCTGGGTTTGCTTCAAGCTCACTTGCAGTAATATCTTTTGGTGCAGTGAATGGATGATGTACAGCATGTAATGTGCCTTCGTCATCTTCTTCAAACATTGGGAAGTCTACAACCCAAAGTGGTGCCCAGCTATTAAGGTTAGTGATTTCTAAATCAACACCAATCTTAACGCGCAGTGCGCCCATAGCTTCATTTACTGTGTTGCGCTTATCGGCACCAAATAAAATAATATCGCCAGACTGTGCATTAGTACGCTCAAGCAATTTAGTAATTACGTCTTCGCTTAAAAACTTAGCCACTGGTGATTGAACGCCTTCAGCGCCTGCAGTGTGGTCGTTTACTTTCATCCACGCCATGCCTTTAGCACCGTAAATACCAATAAACTTAGTGTAATCGTCAAGCTGTTTACGAGAAAGCTTAGCGCCACCTGGTACTGTTAATACAGCAACACGGCCTTTTTCGTCGTTAGCCGGACCAGAGAAAACATTAAACTCTACGTCTTTCACTAAATCAGCAATATCAACTAATTTCATTGGGTTACGTAAATCAGGCTTATCAGAACCGTAAAGGCTCATTGCCTCGCTGTAAGGCATGATTGGGAAATCGCCTAAATCAACGTTTAGCAGTGTTTGCCACATCTCGCGGATCATTTTTTCAGTCATACCACGTACTTGATCAGAGCTCATGAACGAGGTCTCTATATCTATTTGGGTAAATTCTGGTTGGCGATCGGCACGTAAATCTTCATCACGGAAACATTTAACAATTTGGTAGTAACGGTCAAAACCCGACATCATCAACAATTGCTTAAACAACTGTGGCGACTGCGGTAATGCGTAAAAGCTACCTTTATGAACACGGCTCGGTACTAAGTAATCGCGCGCGCCTTCTGGCGTTGCTTTAGTTAGTACTGGCGTTTCGATGTCTAAAAAGCCGTTTTCATCTAAAAAGCGACGAACAAAGCTGCTTGCTTTAGCACGTAATTTAATACGGTCACTCATTTCTAAACGACGTAAATCTAAGTAACGGTACTTTAAACGACGCTCTTCTGAGTTTACTTGGTTAAAATCTAGCGGTAATGGTTCAGAGCGGTTAATAATATTAAGCTCTTTACCTAAAATTTCGATCTCCCCTGTTGCCATGTCTTTGTTTACTTGGCTGTCTGGGCGTGCGCGAACAACACCTTTTAACTGAACACAAAATTCTTGGCGAAGTGTATTAGCTGAACTCATTAATTCTTCAATGTCAGAGTCGAATACAACTTGAACTAAACCTTCTCTATCGCGTAAATCGACAAAGATAAGTCCACCAAGGTCACGTCGTTTGTTGATCCAGCCACATAGTTCTACTTCTTGATCTACGTGAGTTTTATTTAGCTGTCCGCAATATATAGAGCGCATAGTTTTCCTGTCAGATAAAAGGCTTAAACGGTTAAAGTTATTTGTTTTAAGGCGTGTGATTTAAAAAACAGGTCACCACAATACAAATAAAGCCGTTAGCAATCTAAAAATAATCAAATTAAGCTCTGCATTATACCCAAGTAGTATCAAGATACTAGGGCGTGTACGGCTTTTACCCCTGAATTTACAGCAGCTCGTTTTGTTATTTGCTACACTATCGCCACTTTATAATAAGGCGCTAGTTTGTATGTTATATATTGGATGCCCGCAGTGGTCGAGTAATGCATGGAAAGGCAATTTATTTTCAAGCCAATGTAAAAACGCCGATATGCTTAGCCAATACGCCCAACACTTTAACTCTGTTGAAGGCAATACCAGCTTTTACGCTGACCCTTCGCCAAGCACCGTATTGCGCTGGGTAAACAGCGTACCCGACGATTTTAAATTTACTTTTAAGTTTAATCGTCGCTTTAGCCACGAACTCCACCTTACTAATATACAAACTGAGCTTACTGATTGGCTAAACTTGTTCTCCCCTATTTTAGAAAAAACCGGGCAAATCATGCTGCAATTGCCAAAAGCCTTTGGCCCAAACGACTTACCCAAACTCGCACAGTTTATTAGCCTGTTACCTAAAGAGATTAATTACGGTGTAGAAGTACGCCATGCCGCATTTTTCAAAAAAGGTGAAGCCGAAATAGCGCTTAATCAGCTATTAATAACAAACAATATAAATCGCATATCAATGGATACGCGTGCCCTATTTGCGGTAAAACCTACTACCGAAGCACTAATAGATGCACAGCAAAAAAAGCCTCATTTACCAGTGCACGCTATTGCTACAGGCTCGCAGCCTATGGCGCGCTTTGTAATAGCCGATTTACAAAACGACTATAAACCCTTTTATAAACCGTGGCTGAGCAAAGTAAAACAATGGCTTGATGAAGGTAAAACACCGTATGTGTTTTTTCATACCGCCGATAACCGAGAAGCGCCGTTATTAGCTCGCCAGTTTTGTAATGACCTAGGTTATAATCACAAAGCATTAAACCCCTTTACGGGCGAAAAAGAAGCCCACCAGCAAGCGCTTTTTTAAATAATAAAATTAGAGAATATAAATGAGTGAATACGCACGTTACTTTACCGGCTACCCTGCAAACATTGTTGAGCAGGTATTAAGCCTAATCAACAACAAAAAGGTAAGTAACTACTTACTTAAAAAATACCCACAAGCGCATACCCTAACCAGCGATAAGTTACTTTATAGCTACGCCACCGAACTTAAAAAACAATATTTAAAAAATGCCCCGCCGTTTGGCCGCGCTGCATTTAAAAAACAAGGCGACATGGTCACCAATGCATTAGGTACACACACCTACCGTATGCAAGGCAAAACCCGTAAGCACGATTTAGCGATTAACAGCGATTTGCTAAACGCTCCCGAGCCACTACTAAAAGCATTAGTGGTTCATGAATTAGCGCATTTTAAAGAAAAAGACCATAACAAAGGCTTTTACCAACTTTGCTGCCACATGGAACCGCAGTATCACCAATTGGAATTAGACTTAAGGATATTTTGTGTGGTAGTGGCGATGGGAGAGAATCCGTATTTGTAAATTTTTAGTTGTCTTTATCATAAGCTTTTACGAAATCTGAAAACTTACGAACATCCGACAAATCGAAATCTGAAATATACGGATAACCTAATTTAGACAAAACTTCAGCGTATCCCTCAATAAAAAACACTAGGATACTGGACATAAATAAATAGTTTATTTCATTTCGCTTAATTTCCTGTAGTGGTTCATAAGTATGACTTATATTCTCTTGCATTAAAGCATCAAAACCAGAGTGGGAATGGGATGACCAAAAAGAGTATTTATCGTATAGAAACTTTGGCATATTGAGATGATTACCTAATTCGTACCAACTTTTAGGTTTCCAATCATACTTTTTAGGCTCTTTAAAATTGTTCAATTCTAGTCGTGAAGTTAATTCATCCATAATTTCCTGTTCTTGAAGAATTTTATTATCTAATTCAACACTACTAACTCTTAGCTTATTCCTTCCCCTATTTCTATATCCAAGTAGCTTGTACCAATCTACAACATCGTGATCAATTTCATCTCCAAAAAAATGATAAGCGATTACTACCAAATTCTCATATGAAACTCTTAAAAGTGCTATCACACTCGAATTATCGTAATAAAGATAACTCTTTTCTAAATGATTAAATTCAAGCGTATTAGCCATTAACATTTCTGTAGTATTGAGATGCTTTAAGAGCTTGATAGAAGCAACATTCATGAAGTAATAGTTATCATCTTTTTCGTTTATAAATTTGAAACCAGATTCAAACATGTTGCAAGCAATTCGGTAAAACTTGCTGTAATCCTTTTGGCTAACCATAGAATCCATCTTATTTAAAATATTATTTAACTTTGATAGTAAATAAAATACTTTATTTCTAAGCTAAACGGGGATCTAAAAAACGCGATATCAAATCGCGCTTTTTCTGGATTTGTATTAACTTACTGATAGCTGTGTAAACGTTGGGTTTCGTTTCACTCAAACCAACCTACGTAACATTAAAGTCCTAAGCCTGCCATAAAGTCGTCATCTGCATCATCTTGCACAATGTCTTTAGCCTTTGCGCTTTCTTTTTCAGCTTTCTTTTTAGCTTCGTTTTCAATTATGTCGTCTGGATCGAGTGCTTCTGCAATATCAAAGTCATGTAATTTAATAAACTCTGTTTTATCCATCGCTAATTCCAAGTAAAAGATATTCTGCTTACTTGTGGTGAATGTTACGCGGCGGGCTTGCGGGCGATCCATCGTGGTATCTACCGATATTTGCACTTGCTTGTTAATGGCCATCATTTTTGGCTGATTTTGTGTAATTGAAGTATGAAGCTGCTCACGCACTTTAGACGTAAAGTCGCCCACAATTTGGTTCATCAACTCGCCTAATACATTTGATACGTCGTCTGATAAATGGCTATGCGCTATTTCATTCTCAGGCATACCCATATTACGCATATAATCGCCATAAATTTCCATCGCCGCTTGCGAGGTAAAGTTGGTAATTACAAGGCCGGTAAAACCGCCGTCAAATAAAACAAAGCAGCCAATATCTGGTCGCATACATGTACGCGTTATTTTTTGTACCATGGCAGAGTAGCTAATACCATTACCGCTGGCTGATGTGAGTACGCCTGTCACTGAATGACAAAGGGTTGCTAATATATCGTCTGTGCTGATGACCTTACTTTTGCTCATTTAATCTTCTCTTTTATACTTATTATTCATAATTCTAGTCAAGCTACTGAATTTATCACTGACTATCCAGTATAAAATGTTAAAATAACTCTATTATTTACAAAGAGACTGCCTTCGTGACCATAAAAGACAGTATTTATGCCTCTGAGCAACAAGTAAAAGATTTTAGCTTTGACCAAAATGTAGTCGAAGTTTTTCCAGATATGATTCAGCGCTCTGTACCGGGCTATGCAACTATTGTTAGTACAATGGGTAAACTTGCCGGTGAATACGCACAAAGTAACTCTAATCTTTACGATTTAGGCTGCTCGCTAGGTGCAGTAACGCTTAGCATGCGCCGAAATATTCGTACCGATAACTGCCATATAATAGCGGTAGATAACTCGCAAGCGATGGTTGAGCGTTGCAAGGTACATTTACAGGGTTTTAAATCAGATGTGCCCGTTACTGTTACTTTAGGCGACATTAATGAGCTTGAAATTCAAAACGCCTCAGTTGTAGCAATGAACTTTACACTACAGTTTATTCCGCATGCTCAGCGCCAAGCCGTGCTTGAAAAAATATACGCTAATCTAAAACCTGGCGGTGTATTACTGCTTAGCGAAAAAGTAAAAGCCGAAAACGAGCTATGCGATAATTTATTAATAGATTTACACCACGACTTTAAACGTCACAATGGCTACTCTGAGCTTGAAATAAGCCAAAAGCGTACCGCCATCGAAAACGTTATGCGCCCAGATACACTCAGCGCTCACTTTATTCGCTTACAAGATATTGGTTTTAGCCAAACTCAAGTGTGGTATCAATGTTTTAATTTTTGCTCAATGGTAGCAATTAAATAAAGAGAGTGACTTATGTCTCAATGGTTTAACCAATTTTACGCATCTATCGCACAAAGCCCTCTTAGCCACTGGCTAGAAACCCTGCCGGCACAATTAAAACACTGGCAAAACGAGGCAAGCCATGGCGATTTACCTAAATGGCAAAAAGTGCTTAAAAATTTGCCTGAAGTAGCAACTACGCATGTAGATGTCTCTACCAAGGTAGAAATAGGCGCGTCAGGGGAGATGAGTGATGGCGAACAAAAACAGGCGATGCATTTATTAAAACGTATGATGCCGTGGCGCAAAGGCCCATTTAGTGTTCACGGTATTGAAATAGACACTGAATGGCGCAGCGATTGGAAGTGGGATCGCCTACTTCCTCATATTGAGCCATTAAAAGGCCGCACTGTTTTAGATATTGGTTGTGGTTCTGGTTATCATTTATGGCGTATGCGCGGTGAAGGTGCAGAGTTTGTAGTGGGTATTGATCCGTCTGATTTATTTTTATGTCAGTTTCAGGCAATTAAACACTATAACCCAGACGAAAACGTGCATTTATTACCACTAGGCGTTGAGGCATTACCCGAGCTTAAAGCCTTTGATACGGTTTTTTCGATGGGCGTACTTTATCATCGTCGCTCACCTATCGACTTTTTAGCGCAGTTAAAGGCGCAGCTTCGCCCAGGCGGCGAACTTGTACTTGAAACGCTAGTAATTGAAGGTGATGAAAACACAGTATTAGTCCCTACCGACCGCTACGCTAAAATGCGCAACGTTTGGTTTATTCCAAGTACTGCAGCATTAAAACTATGGATGGAACGCGTTGGCTTTAAAGATGTGCAAATAAAAGATTGCGCTATTACCACGCTTGAAGAGCAACGCAAAACCGATTGGATGGAAAACGAATCGTTAATCGACTTTTTAGATCCAAACGATACAAGTAAAACAATTGAAGGCTACCCCGCTCCACTTCGAGCCATATTAACCGCAAAAGCATAGCTGTTAATTTAACGCCTTTAATACTAAAAAAACGCCTACGGGCGTTTTTTTGTTTATTTAAACAACAGACAGCGGACAAGTGTCCTTGTTAATTATTTCAAAATTACATTTGAGCTAGCCGCGACCTTGCAATTGTTGTAAAATACGCGCGTTTCTAAGCAACCCAAAACAACTATTTTGAGGAAAACCTGTGAGCGAACAAAAACAGTCTCTAAGCTATAAAGACGCGGGCGTAGATATCGACGCTGGTAATGCACTTGTTGAGCGTATTAAAGGCGTAGTTAAAAAAACTCGTCGTCCTGAAGTAATGGGCGGAATTGGTGGTTTTGGCGCACTTTGCGAAATTCCTGAAGGCTACAAGCAACCAGTATTAGTTGCAGGCACAGATGGCGTTGGTACTAAACTACGTTTAGCAATCGACTTAAAAAAACACGATACGGTTGGTATTGATTTAGTTGCAATGTGTGTAAACGACTTAATTGTTCAAGGTGCTGAACCCCTGTTTTTTCTAGATTACTATGCAACTGGTAAACTAGATGTAGACACAGCAGCTGACGTAGTTACAGGTATTGGCAAAGGTTGTGAAATTTCAGGTTGCGCCCTAATTGGTGGCGAAACAGCTGAAATGCCAGGTATGTATGATGGTGAAGACTACGACATGGCAGGCTTTTGTACAGGCGTTGTAGAAAAATCAAAAATTATTGATGGCACAAAAGTAGCAGCAGGCGATCAGCTTATTGCACTTGCTTCAAGCGGCCCTCATTCAAATGGCTTCTCTTTAATTCGTAAAGTACTTGAAGTGTCAAAAGCTGATACCAGCGCTGACTTTGAAGGTAAAACATTAGGCGAAACCTTACTTGAGCCTACTCGTATTTACGTAAAACCTTTACTTGAGTTATTCAAAAACGTTGACGTACATGCGCTTTCGCATATTACTGGCGGCGGTTTTTGGGAAAACATTCCACGTGTATTACCCGCTTCAGCAAAAGCTGTAGTTAAAGGTGATAGCTGGCAGTGGCCACCTATTTTTAACTGGCTACAAGAAAACGGCAATATTACTACACACGAAATGTACCGTACATTTAACTGTGGTGTAGGTATGGTTTTAGTAGTTCCTGCAGACAAACTTGAGCAAAGCTTAACAATGCTAAAAGACTTGGGCGAAAATGCATGGCACCTTGGTGAAATTCAAGATGCAGCAGCTGGCGAAGAGCAAGTTGAAATTGTAGGTGGTGCTAAGTAATGGCACCGACTCGTCTGGTAGTTTTAATCTCAGGTAGTGGCTCTAATTTACAAGCCATCATAGATGCCTGCGAACGTGGCGAGATAAACGGACATATAGCGGCTGTTATTAGTAACAAAGCAGACGCTTATGGCCTAGAGCGTGCAAAAAAAGCAGGTATTGCTACAAAAGTGCTCAGTCATAAAGATTTTGACTCGCGCGAAGCGTACGATGCGCAATTAATGAACGTTATCGACTCTTTTATGCCAAATCTAGTTGTATTAGCTGGGTTTATGCGTATTCTTACTCCTGGCTTAGTGCAAAAATATGTTGGAAAAATGTTGAACATTCATCCATCTTTGTTGCCTAAGTATCAGGGGCTGAATACCCACCAAAGAGCAATTGATGCAAAAGACGATGTTCATGGCGTAAGTGTTCACTTTGTTACTGAAGAATTAGACGGCGGTCCCGTTATTCTTCAGGCGCAAATACCTGTACTCAAGGATGATACAGCAGAAACATTAGCAAAACGCGTGCATGAGCAAGAGCATATAATTTATCCTTTGGTGGTCAAGTGGTTCAGTGAACACAGACTTACTATGGAAGCAGATTATGCAGTTCTTGACAAAAAACAACTTCCTTCACACGGCGCGCACTACTCACAATAAAAAAATAAGTGCCCTGTTGTTATGTGCGGGCGCTTTACTTCCAACTAGCCTAATTGCAGGCGAATTGACCCAATATCAAGCTAACTACGATATTTTACGCAAAGGTAAAAATCATGGTGAGGCTGTTCGTGAGCTCAAAAAAATGGGCGACGATACTTATGAACTAACATACCACAGCAATATTGAGTGGATGATTTTCTCTGATTCTCGTGAAGAAACATCAAAGTTTACCTTTAAAGATGGCAAGGTCACCCCGCATCATTACAATATGATCCGCACCGGTACAGGCCCTGATAAAGATTATAAAATTGATTTTGATACAACAAACAAAGTAGTGACTAGCAGTGCTAGCGAATACCCTCTTAAATGCGAATGGACTGATGACTTTCAGGATGCTATTTCGTACCAAGTACAAGTACGCGAAGGATTGAAAAAAGGCGAAACGAGCTTTTCATTCCCGCTTATTGATAAAAAAGGTAATCGCCGCGACTACAATTTTGAAGTATCTGGCACCGAGATGATTTCGTTGCCTATCGGTAATGTAGAAGCTATTAAAGTAAAGCGTTTATACGATAACGATAAACGCCAAGCAATTGCATGGTTTGCGCCAGAAATGGATTACATGCTGGTACGTATGTGGAAAGGTGAAAAAGGCATGGAGCAGTTTGAAGTTCAAATGAATTCATTTACTGTTACTGCACCTACAGCTGTTGCGCCTGCTATAGCACAACAACCTCAAGAAGCTAACTAGCTTTAAATAAATCAGTAATAAAATAGGTGGGCTAAATTAGCTCACCCATTTTAAACAATGCAAACTCCCCCGGCTCCATTTTTTGCCAGCGCTCATCATTTGTCAAAGGTCTTGTGGCTATTACTGTTACTACATCGTTTGGTGTGGTCTCTTGTTGAAAATCAACCACCATGTCGGCATCAATCAACGTTGCTTTACCAAATGGCGCACGGCGCGTTATGTAATGTAAGTTATTAGTGCAATACGCTAGAACAAACACCCCGTCGGTCAATAGCATATTAAACACGCCTTTTTCACGCAACGTATGCGAGAGCTTAGCGGCGTATCTAAAAACCGATGCCATATTACTTGGACGTTTTGGGTATTTTTCGCGAATTTTATCGAGTAACCAACAAAAAGCGAGTTCGCTATCGGTGTTCCCCACTGGACGATAGTACTCTGTTTTTAAATCATGATAATTTGATAGTTGCCCGTTGTGTGCATAGGTGAGCTCACGCCCCCACAACTCTCGTGTAAACGGATGGGTGTTTTCCAGACACACTCTACCGCGGTTCCCTTGTCGAATATGGCTAATAACCGATACACTTTTAATTGGGTATGCTTTAACGAGTTTAGCTATTTCAGATTGATAACTCGGCTCAGGATCTTTAAAGGTTCTACAGCCTTTACCTTCGTAAAACGTAATACCCCACCCATCTTTATGTGGGCCGGTATTTCCACCACGCTCTAAAAGGCCTGAAAAACTAAAACAAATATCGGTAGGCACGTTGGCTGACATGCCAAGTAATTCACACATTAATAAAATAACCCTTAAAAACCATACATTAAAAATAAATAGCGTTATATTTTTACATTAGGCGTACACTAATTTACAGCCCACTATGATTACTATACTTACTTAAAAAGTGTCATTTTGCTATTAGATTTATTTATTTTTACGTTAACAATACTTGCAGCTAACGCTTTGACTATACGATAGTAATTAAGCGTTCCTCTGTCGGGTAATTAAATATCGTATTTAAGTTACTTTCTACTACAATTTAACATCGTTATGTACTTGAAAATTACTGTTACTAGCGCTACTCTAAGTGAGGTGGTCTGACCTCTATTAAGGAATAAAAATGACACTCATATTTACACTGGTTCTAATCGTGTTGCTTTGCACTGCGATTTACCACAGAGCAAGTTGGAACACAGCACTTGGTGTTTCAGCTATTACTTTATTAATTGGTACCTTTGCGGGTGCTTTTGGTTTAATTAGCTGGTTGATCTTTTTGATCATCGCGGTTCCTCTTTCTGTTACTGGCATTCGTCAGCAATATATTATCAAGCCAATTTTTGCTATGTTTAAAAAAGTAACGCCAAGCATGTCTGATACTGAAAAATCAGCTATTGATGCCGGTACAACGTGGTGGGAAGCTGATTTATTTTGTGGTAACCCAGATTGGAAAAAGCTTCACCAATACCCAGTTCCTAAACTTACTATTGAAGAGCAAGCCTTTGTTGATGGCCCTGTTGAAGTAGTATGTAGCATGTTGGACGATTGGGAAGCAACGCACGAACTAACCGACCTTCCTCAAGATGTATGGCAATATCTAAAAGATAATAAATTCTTTGCCATGATCATCAAAAAAGAATATGGCGGTTTAGAGTTTTCTGCATTTGCACAGTCATGTGTACTTCAAAAACTAACAAGTAAATCAACATTACTTTCGTCAATTGTTGGTGTACCGAACTCTTTAGGCCCAGGTGAATTATTACAACACTATGGTACAAAAGAACAAAAAGATCATTACTTGCCGCGCCTAGCGAGCGGTCAAGAAATTCCATGTTTTGCATTAACGTCGCCAGAAGCGGGTTCTGATGCAAGCTCAATTCCAGACTACGGTGTGGTATGTAAAGGGCAATGGAATGGTGAAGAAGTTGTGGGTGTTAGTTTAACGTGGAATAAGCGTTACATTACACTTGCCCCAGTTGCTACCGTACTTGGTCTTGCGTTTAAGTTACAAGATCCAGATGGCTTAATTGGCGACAATAAAGAGCCAGGTATTACCTGTGCACTTATACCAACGGATACTCCTGGAGTTGAAATTGGTCGTCGACATTTCCCGCTTAACGTACCATTTCAAAATGGGCCTACTCGCGGTAAAGACATTTTTGTACCACTTGATTACATTATTGGTGGTCCAGATATGGCTGGTCAAGGCTGGCGTATGCTGGTTGAATGTTTATCGGTTGGTCGTGCAATTACATTGCCGTCAAACTCTGCCGGTGGCATTAAAATGATTGCCATTGCGACAGGTGCGTATAGCCGCATTCGTCGTCAGTTCCGTTTACCTATTGGTAAAATGGAAGGTGTTGAAGAGTCACTAGCTAAATTAGCTGGTTACGCTTACAGCTCTGATGCTGCGGTTAGTATGTCTACGGGTGCGGTTGATTTAGGCGAAAAGCCATCGGTTGTTTCTGCCATTATTAAATACCACCTTACAGAGCAAATGCGTGATGCAACTATTCATGCAATGGATGTACTTGGCGGTAAGGGCATCATGCTTGGGCCAAATAACTATTTAGGTCGTGGCTATCAAGGTGCACCTATTGCCATTACCGTTGAAGGTGCAAACATCTTGACCCGTAATATGATTATTTATGGTCAAGGTGCAATTCGCTGTCATCCATTCGTACTAACAGAGCTTGGTGCATGTGAAATAGAAGACCGCGAAGAAGCGCTTAATGTATTTGATAAAGCGCTAATGGGCCATATTGGTTTTACTATGTCGAACCTTGTGCGTACTAAGTGGCTTGCGCTCACAGGTGCTCGTTTTACAAGTGTGCCGTACAACGACGAAACAGCTGAATTTTACCGTATAGCGTCACGCTTTAGTGCATCACTTGCTCTTATGTCTGACATTAGCATGGCAGTATTTGGTGGTTCACTAAAACGTAAAGAACGTATTTCAGCACGTTTAGGTGACTTACTTAGTTACTTATACTTAGTGTCTGCAACGCTTAAGCGTTACAACGATGAAGGCCGTAAAAAAGAAGATTTTGCGCTAGTAAAATGGAGTTGCCAAGATCACCTTTACCATTGCCAACGTGCACTTGCTGATTTAATTAATAACATGCCTTCGGCTCCACTACGCGCCGTGTTAAAAGTATTGTTATTCCCGTTTGGTCGCCCGGTTCGTAAACCAACTGACCAACTTGAGCATAAACTTGCGCAACTACTACAAGTACCTAGCGAAACGCGTAACCGTTTAGCAAGCTATGTATACTTAACAAATGAGCCGCTTAACCTTGTAGGTCGTCAAGAGCAAACGCTTAAAGACGTACTTGCTGTTGAGCCATTATTTGAAAGAGTATGTAAAGAAAAAGGCCTTAAACTGCCATTCTTCCAGCTTGATAAAGTAGCGCAAATGGGGCTTGAAGCAGGCATATTAAGCCAAGCAGAGGCTGATAAACTAGCTGCTGTTGAGCAATCTCGTTTAGATGTTATTAACGTTGATGACTTTGACCCAGCTGACTTACTTGCAGGCAAAGCCGCGCGTAATAGCGTTAAAAAAGAAGCTGATGCGGCTTAATTAACTAAGTAAGCATTTGAATACTAAAAGCCAGCGCCTAATGCGCTGGCTTTTTTGTGTAAAATAAATTGTTATATATCAAATCGCACATATCAAGCAATCAAATACTCGTCGACAAGTGTAAATTAGCGCTTATTTATCAATCGCTTCCATGCTAAAACTATGCCTGTATACACTAAAAAACATGCGAACAATGATGCCAAACCAGCTAATGTTTGCCCTAAAAAACCAAAGTATTCACCGGTATGTAAAAATCGAGATGTTCCCCATGCTTGATCGCCTCGCGTCCAATCCGATTTTTTAAACGTTTTAGTTACGTCGCCCGTGTGAGTATCTAAAAATAATGAATACGCATATTCTTGACGATTCCCAATACTGGTATCAATATAAAAACGTGCTTCGTGTTTTTTGTCACCTAATTCTAACCACATTGAATACCAATCAGCGGCACCATTATTAATTGCATGTATTTGAGCTTGTTGGAATAGAGCATCGTAAGGTACTTTATCAGCCGATAAATCTAATACTGGTAGATGCTTTTCTCGCTCCGGTACGTTTTGCCCAAACGCGCCATATAACGCTTTATTCGCCCAGTCAAAATGAAACAAAGTAGCCGTTAATGACAAAACGAGTAAAACCGGTAAACACCAAATTCCAAAAACTAAATGCCACTGCCTATTTCGATGATGTGATGATTTGTAACTCTTTGCTAGTAATAAATATCCTTTTAATGCAGAGCGATTAAATCGCTTTGGTAACCACAGATAAGCACCCGATAGTAATAAAAAGATAAAAAATAGATTAGCGTAGCCATTTATATTTTTGCCAATCACTTGTGAAGCGCCATGCAGTAATAAATAACGATGTATATCAGTTACAACGTGAAAAAAACCAGCCGCTAGCCCCTCTCCTTCACGAATAACATCTCCCGTATAAGGGTGTAATAAGTAGCTATGTTTTCCCGCCCAGGCAGGAATAGCAGCCCCTTCTCGATTTACCCAACGAATATAAATATGTGATTGACTCGGATGCGATTCTTGCAAAATATCTACAACATCATCAGTCGATAGCCGCTGTTGAGCATAGGTGCTTTTTACAGTAAATCGCATTTCATCTAGCTCAACAATCTGTCGCTCATAGGTTAATAAAAAACCCGTGAACGACATGCTAAAAATAAATAAACCGGCGATTAAACCTATAATTAAGTGAGCCCAAAAGACCCACTTTTTAAACAATTTTAAGAACATAAAATAAGTTACTTATTCTTAAAACTGATAAGAAATCGATAAGCGAATATCGCGCCCAGATTCGTATGGACCAACAACAGTGTCAAATACTTCACTGTAATCACCCACACTTGAATGATCGATATATAACTCATTAAATAAGTTAGTAACAGCAACATTAAATAATAATGCATTTGTCACATTCCACTGCCCATATAAATCAACAGTGGTATAGCTTGGTTTATTTAGGGTATATAAAGAATCGGTCCAACCAAGGTCAACAGCTTGATGAAGAGTATTAATATCGAGTGAATCGACTTTAATTACACTAAAACCAACCTTTGCATCGGTGTTAATGTCGTAATCAACGCCGGCAACCCATGTATTGCCTCTGCTATTACCTAAACCGACAAACTCATAGCCATTAATATCAATTGCATCATAACTTACACTGTACAACCCATCACGTGGGTCAAGCTCTGTATCAGTAGCTGAAAATCCAATGAAGAAATCAAATGAATTTAAACGATATGCTAGGTCAAACTCAAACCCTTTAGTCTCTAACGTGCCTATATTGTTATAAACCGAGTTTCCTTCATACCCTTCAAATATCACATCATCTAAAGACGAATTATAAATACTTGCCTTAGCGGATAAATTTTCATTAGTGTACGTTATGGATGCTTCAATATTAGCTACGGTCTCAGGTACTAAACTTTCATCCGCTACTGGAATATCTGAACCGTCATATAAATATCCATCAATGGTAAAGCCATCCCCTATTTGTTTACCACGCGCGGCTTCAGCATACCCAAGCCCTACTGTCCAAGCATCATTAATATCGTATGCTAAACCGATATTAAAGCTCACTTCATTGTCGTCTAAACTCGATGCGCTTTCTGTAATTGCAGTCCCATAATATTCATCTAATAGGATGTCTTGTTTAAACTTATAACTATCAAAACGCACCCCATAACTCAGTAAAAGTTGTGGAGTAATATCACTATAACCTTGTGCATAAACACCCAGTACACTGCCTTGTTCTGAATTTTCTTTTGCACCAGCTGCAGACCCACTCGATACTTCATCGTTTCTATAATCAATGCCATAAACAAATTTATGTTCATCAATAATACTTGTATTACGAATATCTAAGCCATATGTGTCAATGTCAGCAAGCCAAGCAAATCGGCCGCCATTAAAAGATGATTCGGTTTTGTATGCTGTCGCCTCTAAATACAATAAGTTATTGTGAGAAAATATATAATTAGCAACGTAAGTCTCTCGCTCTGCTTCACTTGGGTACAAAGCATCACCCTCTTGTACCGCCCAGTTAGGGCGTGCTGAAAAATCCCCTTCTTCGTCGCGTTTTTCAATACTTACCGACAAATGATGATTATCTGCTAACTCACCACTGGCTTTAATAAACATCATATCTTGATCGGCGGCCGTACCATAAATAGTATCGCCATCACCATCTTCCATGTTCTCGCGATTCACAGTACTGAAATATCCTAGTACGCCCCATGTATCACTTAATTTACCGTATACACTAGTGCTTAAACGCGTACCGTCATTTGAAAAGTAACTTGCTTTAACACGTCCACCAAATTGTTCACCTTGATTAAGTAAGTCTTGCGCGTCTTTAGTTTTAAAGCGGATAGAGCCGCCAATCGCACCAGGACCACTTGTTGCTTCGCCGGCACCTGCTTGCACATCTATTTGCTGTAATAGGTCAGGATCTATTGTTACACGACCAATATGATGAAATAACGTTGATGTTTGCTGTGCACCATCAACCGTTATATTTAATAAAGAATCTTCAACACCACGAATATAGATCTTTTGTGCAACGCCTACCGAGCCGCCCACGCTAACAGAAGGTGAATGTCGAAAAATGTCAGCCAGATCACTTGCTTGATATTGTTCTATTTCTTCAGCTGTAATACTCAAATTAGTTGCAGAACCAACTACAGATATTTTTTCAACAGACGCTGTACTTTTAGTAAGTTCTTGCGCGTATATAGGTGAACTAAATGATGCACAAATGGCACTCATTAAGGCTAATTTTTTCAAGGGGGACGTTCCTTCTTAATTGCAAATAAGAAGGATTATCATTTTCTTTTAATGAAAAGCATAGCAACTTTACATTTGTTACATTTAGGACATATACAAAGACGCGTTAGGTGCAACCTACTTTAGTTGCCTAAAAATATGTAAGTAAGGGCGTGAACAGGACGAGAAAGCGTTGCTCAGTTTTACAAGCACACAATATGAAATGTAATTTATACACCTTTAGGAACCGTTACAGTCATTACTAAACCACCTGCAGTATCATTTTTAGCACATACTGTTGCAGCAATCGCATGTAATTGCCTTTGTGCTAAAGCAAGCCCTAAACCAAAGCTATCACTGTTGCATGAGCGAGCTGAATCAATCCGGAAAAAAGGTCTAAAAATAGTATTTAAATGCTCTTTAGGTACTCCTGGACCTTGATCTGCAATAATAATTTTATATTCATGTTTATAATCAATGAGGCTAATCCGTACTTTTTTATTAATGGGTGTGTAACGTAGTGCATTTCTAAGTATATTCTCCAGTGCTTGACCTAAAGCTCTGTGATTACTGTTTTCAATATGGGCTTGATTAGGTAAGTCAGCAGAAATAAGTTTATCTGGGTACTCAAAACGCCCATCTTCAATGAGGATTTCGAGTAAATCGACTAAATCCAAAGATTCGATGCGCAACTGAGGTGACTCGTTATCTAACCAGGATAACGTAAGTGTGTCATCCACTAACTTACGGATATGCTGTGACTCTTTGTGAATACGCTCTAATTTGATTTGCGTGTCTTCTACACCCTTTTCCCTGTGAGTGAGTAAATTGTCAGTTGCTATATCTAAACGTGTTAAAGGTGTTCTCAACTCGTGAGACAAATCAGTTAATAATACACGTTGATGCATAATTTGATCACTGATCCGCTCTGCCATTAAATCAAATGTTTCAGCTAGCTGAGATAGTTCATCATTGCGTGAGCCCAACTGCTCCCGAACTCTGACACTAAAGTCTCCTTTGCTAAATGCCCTACTTGCTAAGTCGAGTTCTTTAATAGGGTGCATAATATGACGATATAACACAATCGATAAACACACCAATATCAGCATTGGCAATAAAACTTGTAACGACAAACGTGTTAAATTCCAAAGTGATCCTGGGTGCATTCTTTGCGGCAACTGCACAACAAGGCTAGTTGCACCATCTTTAAAGGGTAATTGCATAACGGGTGCATGCTCAAAATACAGATGGATTTTCCAATCAATACTTCGCCCCAAGTTATACCCTGTATACTCATAACGATGAGAACGATTACCTGCTAACTCAATCACATTGGCTTTAGCAATTACAGCCCAAATACTCTCTTGTTGTTGTAAATCATCAACCCAACGCTCAAGTTCGCTCATATCGCCTTGATCAAATATAACCTCAGCCTTTTTTTGCCAATTAATTAACTCTTCTCGGCTTGAGTCACTTAGCATGCTCATATCATTTTCAAAATGATTAACCGCGACATTAATTAAATAAAACATAGCAACAACACCAGTACCAATAATTAAGCACAGCTTCCAAAATAAACGTCGTGTCATTTAATACAGTACCCTTGCCCATGTACAGTGTGTAAACGGCTGCCATCCCAGCCGGCGTTATTTAATTTTTTTCGTATACGACTCATATGCATATCTAAACTACGATCGTACTGACTGAAACGCTTGTTAAGCGCCACTTGATATAAAAAAGGTTTTAACAGTATTTGTTCTTGGTTTTTCATTAAAATTTGCAGCAAGGCAAACTCAATAGGCGTAAAAGCTAATAGCTCACAATGCAGAAAAACCTGCTGCTGTAGGCTATCTATTTCAAGTCCATCAATATTAGCAATGTAAGGGGTATTTGTGTCTTGTTTAAAAACGCGCCTTAGTACTGAATCTACGCGTAGTAATAATTCTTGGCTATTAAACGGTTTTGCTAAGTAATCATCTGCACCAGCTGATAGACCTAGTATGCGCTCTTCTTCAGCATGTTTTGCCGATACAATTATTACAGGGGTGTTATTACAACTACGTAAAATATTAAGTACTGCTAAACCGTCTTTGCCCGGCAACATAACATCTAATAAAATAAGACTAAAACGTTGAGAAACCGCTAAATCAAGCGCTTGATTACCATCAAAACACTGTGTAACAGAGTATCCTTGATTGCCTAGTAATTCAGTAATTTGATCATTAAGTAATGTATCGTCTTCAACAACTAAAATATCAAAATCAGATTTGTTGCGTTGATAGGCCTGTGGTGCAGACATAGAAAGCCATAATTTTTATAGTATTAAAACAAGTTAAAGCAAATGGTAATACAAATCAATATCAAAAGCAGTATGCAGGAAGAAAGTTAATTTTTTAAGTGTTTTGAGTGTTTTGAGTGTTTTGAGTGTTTTGAGTGTTTTGAGTGTTTTTTAAACATAAATTTATTATTGAGGAAATAACAAGTGGCGGAGTGGACGGGACTCGAACCCGCGACCCCCGGCGTGACAGGCCGGTATTCTAACCAACTGAACTACCACTCCGCAGTGGTATGTGCATGGGGTAATGCACTTACTAATTTTAATCATGATATCAAATGGCGGAGTGGACGGGACTCGAACCCGCGACCCCCGGCGTGACAGGCCGGTATTCTAACCAACTGAACTACCACTCCGCAGAGATATCATTATACTTGTTATTACTTAATTTGTTGGCGGAGTGGACGGGACTCGAACCCGCGACCCCCGGCGTGACAGGCCGGTATTCTAACCAACTGAACTACCACTCCGCAGAGATATCATTATACTTGTTATTACTTAATTTGTTGGCGGAGTGGACGGGACTCGAACCCGCGACCCCCGGCGTGACAGGCCGGTATTCTAACCAACTGAACTACCACTCCAGCATACAAATTTTGTAATATAACATTGTTTAAATAGTTGGCGGAGTGGACGGGACTCGAACCCGCGACCCCCGGCGTGACAGGCCGGTATTCTAACCAACTGAACTACCACTCCAGCGCATATTTAAACTGTTATTTTTTCTTATTGGCGGAGTGGACGGGACTCGAACCCGCGACCCCCGGCGTGACAGGCCGGTATTCTAACCAACTGAACTACCACTCCATAATAAGAATATGTTTTACAACCATACGTTGTGTAAGTGTTGGCGGAGTGGACGGGACTCGAACCCGCGACCCCCGGCGTGACAGGCCGGTATTCTAACCAACTGAACTACCACTCCATAATAAGAATATGTTTTACAACCATACGTTGTGTAAGTGTTGGCGGAGTGGACGGGACTCGAACCCGCGACCCCCGGCGTGACAGGCCGGTATTCTAACCAACTGAACTACCACTCCAGCTTTTACTTACAAGTTTTACGATATTGGCGGAGTGGACGGGACTCGAACCCGCGACCCCCGGCGTGACAGGCCGGTATTCTAACCAACTGAACTACCACTCCATATTTTCGTTGCTGTTTAGGTCTCCCTGACAGCGGCGTGAATAATACGAACCAACCCCTATTTCGTCAAGGGCTTTTTTGTTTTTTTATAGGTTTTTTAGTCATCTGTCATCGAAAGGTTTAAAATTTCACCTGATCTGTCATTTTTTGAGCCATTTTTACCGACTTGATTTTTTTCTGTGTCGGCAGCATCACCCTCACTTGTTTTCTTTTTCTTTAAAAAAGGTAGCTTCACTTTAAATTTAATCGGTTTTTTCTGCACAAAAATACGAATTGCTAACCAACCTAGTAATAAAATGAGCGTATTGCAGCCTACAATTAAACTAATAATTGTAGATGTGGCCATTTTTTCTTCAACCGGTTCACTCTCAATCATTTTATCTGGGGTAATAATCGTTGCAGGATCAATTTCGGGCACTGCTTCTATAGGTCGTTCTATCTCAAATTTATACGTTGGTAGCGTTGCCATAAATTCGCGGCCATTAATATTAGTGCCAAAAACAGACAACTCAACGCTATACCTACCCCAATCATAATTCTTAACACTAAGCTGGCGTGAGTCTTTAGCTGCAGCATCTATGGTAAACATTTGCTCTTCGTTATTAGGGTAATAAATTTTTCCCTGAATGATGACGGTTTCTGGCTTAACAATATTGGGATCTATATTTATAGTTAACAGATGCTCGTCTGTGTCTTGCTCTGCTAACGCGACTTCGGTTACAAAAGGCGGTTCGTGCACTTCTATTGTATTTTGCACAATACGGCGCTGTAGCAGCGGAGTTGCAACGTAAAGCTCTGGTGTCCATTCACCTGCAGGAAAATCTAAAGTAAACTCGCCGGTAAACACACCATCTTTAGGACGCTCGTCAAATCCGCGTCCATCGTCTTTAAATTCAGCGACTTCTTGAGTGCCTGCGCCAAAGTTAGCAAAGTTTTCATTGTTGGTACTTACAAAGTCAACATTAAGGCTAACAACATCTCTAAATAGATTTGTATTAATTGGCTCACCGTCATTGAGTATTTTGCCAGTAATTTTTATTATCTCCCCTCTAAACAACATTGAAGGAAGAGGCTCTGCCTCAAGAGATATTTCGCCTAATACGACTATTCGGCTGTCGGGCAAAATACTGCCTATGACTTGCCAAGGACCTGCCATTGGTTTTTTTATGGTGACTAAATCGTAGCTGAGTTCGTCAAACCAATCTAAGTTAGGGTTTTTAACTGAGTCAGTAGCAAAGTACTTACTGCCATCGGGCCTGACTAAAATAACTGCTGGTGCGCCTGACTTTCTAAAAAAGAGCAGTGTTATTTCATCAATTTTGCTATCTATGCGAAAACGATTATCAAGTAAAGGGATCTCATTTTGATGCCCATCGCGCTTGAGCACTTCTACTTGTTTTACGCCATATGCATTGCCAGTAAATAAACTAGCGGCACATAACGCTGTTACAAAATACATCGTTTTCATTAAATCGCCTTATTCAGCGCGCCATATACATTGGCCGCCTTCTTTGTTTACAAGATCTAATCGTGCTTCGTGTGCGCTTTGCTCAGCATCGCTTGCTCGCAGAACAACTAATGGGGCTCTATCACTATTTAAACGCTTTATGCCGCCCTTCTGTTGCTCGCTGCCGTCATCTTTATTTTGATTCAAGTTTAGCTTTGTTTGACCGCCCGTCATGGCAAGGTAAACATCGGCTAAAATTTCAGAATCCAGTAGCGCGCCGTGAAGCGTTCGTTTACCGTTATCTACATCGTAGCGACGACATAATGCATCAAGATTGTTCTTTTGACCTGGATGCAAGTCACGCGCCATTTTAAGCGTGTCGAGAACTTGACAAAAAGTATCTGTTTTAGGAAAGCCCTGATTAAGTAGCGCAAATTCGTTATCCATGTGGCCAATATCGAACGGCGCGTTATGAATAACTAACTCTGCCCCTTCAATATAGTCGAAAAACTCTTGGGCAATTTGATGAAACAACGGTTTATCACGTAAAAACTCATTAGTGATACCGTGAACGTCGATTGCTTCTTCTTCGCTTGGGCGTTGTGGGTTTATATAAACGTGAAAGTTATTGCCTGTTAAACGGCGATTTACTAACTCCACACAACCAATTTCTATAATGCGGTGCCCTTGTTTAGGGTCGATGCCGGTGGTTTCTGTATCTAAAACTATTTGTCTACGTGCCATATCGAATTTAGCCTGATTCTGGTATCTTTCTATAATCACTTTATTGTACATAAGATCAAGGTAAAACAGTGCAAAAAACCGTAGAGATTTACACCGATGGCTCATGTTTAGGTAATCCAGGCCCCGGCGGTTATGGTATTTTTATGATTTATAACGGCCACGAAAAAGAAATGAGCCAAGGTTATAAACTCACAACGAATAACCGAATGGAAATGCTCGCGGCTATTGTAGCCCTAGAATCACTCACTCGAGAATGTGAAGTAAACCTAACAACCGATAGCCAATATGTTAAGCAAGGTATTGAATCGTGGATCACTAACTGGAAAAAACGTGGCTGGCTAACATCAGCTAAAAAGCCGGTTAAAAACGTCGACTTATGGAAACGCCTAGATAAAGCCTGTAGCGAGCACAATGTAACCTGGAAATGGGTTAAAGGGCATAGCGGCCATAAGTACAACGAAATAGTTGACGATTTAGCGCGCGATGCCGCTGGCAGTAAAGATTTACTAGAAGATGTAGGCTACCAGCCTTAATTTATTCAAAGCTAGTTGTTATACCAATTTTATTAAAAACATGTTCATTCTATCGCATTAAATAACTCACTAACTGCGCTAAAAATTATTCATATAGAACAACTATATGTCACAATTTTCGCCTTGTTAATGTGCTATTTTCTTAGCGCTATAGTAGATCACTTATTTAATGCAATTGGTATTATTTTCTTGCTCGCACGATTTAAAGTGTTGCTTTGACGTTTGTCTAAGCCCTGCCCCTTTTACTGGCGCAAACTGCGGCCTTGCATGCCACTTAGGTTTTATTGGCGTAAGTGGCGCAACTCTTTTTCGTGCCACCAGCATATAAACACTGCCCATCGGTTTTAAATACTGTTTTGCAAAAGTCCGCCAAAACTCAAATCTTGATAGCCTATTACCTCTTGCCAGTGATGAATAAATAAAACGTTCGTCACTTACAATTTCAAAACCAAGTAAGTTTAGCCAATCTTTAACCCTCGCAGGGGTAAAAAAGCGCCCCGTCCATGGTAATTTCTGACCACTAAAAGGCAGCATTTGTGCAAGTCCGCACAAACTAAACGGATTAAATCCCGTAATTACTATATAGCCGCCCGGAATAAGTGTGCGATGTGCTTCTCGTAAAATGTGATGTGGGTCTGAATGATACTCTAAGCAGTGACTTAGTATGCATGCATCAATACTGTGCTCGTAAAATGGCAGTTCATCTATGTCAGCAACTACCCCAGTGTAAGGCCCAGGCTCTGCAACACACACTTGGTGTTTAATCGTACTTATACTTGTATTTAATTCGCCACTTAAATTACCTAGCTTAAGCATATGATAGCCAAACATACGCGGCAGCCATTGCTCCATTTTGCGTTCAATATCTTTGCGCAAATAATCCCCATGAGGAAACTGTTGCCACGACAGTGGTTTGGGTCCTTCTTGAAAACTAAGGGCTGGTTTCATTTTTTGAGCTCGTTATACTATGCGGTAAGTGTCACTTTATAGAGCAATTTACCATGGTGCAAGTCAAAGCAATTAAAGCCTTTTCTGATAATTACATTTGGTGTTTAACTACCGATAATAGTAACCAAGCATGGGTAGTCGATCCAGGCCAAGCACAGAGCGTATTAGCGTATCTAGCTGAGCACAAACTAACGCTTGGTGGTATTTTAATTACGCATCATCACTACGACCACACTGATGGCGTAGCTGCATTAGTTGACGCCTATCCAGATATATCGGTTTATGGCCCCGCAAATAGTCCATTTAAAGGCATCACTCACGCACTCACTGATGGTCAAAGCATCAGTGTCCTTAATATTAACTTTAATATTTTGGCAACTCCTGGGCACACGCTTGATCATATTTGCTATACAAATGATGAACTTGCTTTTACAGGCGATACATTGTTTAGCGGTGGATGTGGGCGCTTATTTGAAGGCACGCCAAAGCAAATGTGGGAATCGTTTAATAAACTAAGAGAGCTGCCTGCAAGCTGCAGTGTGTATTGCACGCACGAATACACGCAAGCTAATCTTGCCTTTGCCAAAGCGGTTGAACCACGTAACCCAGAACTCCTTGCGTACAGTAAAAAAGTAGATGAATTACGCAGTAATAACCAAATTTCCCTACCCACTTCTATTGGACAGGAGCTAAAAATAAATCCATTTATGCGTAGCGATTTGCCAACCATTACAGAGTTAGTGCCAGAAAAATTCATCTCGGTTACAAAAAACAATGAACCTTGGGGAAACTTTGCTAGTCTGAGACAGTTCAAAGACAATTTTTAATGCACAAACTAATACTTTAATATTTATTTTATTAGAATCATTAACTTAAGATATAGTGATGATTCTATTTCTGCGTTTTAAAAAGTCATTAAGTGGCAATGTTAACTCATAACAGGTAGTATTCGCCGAGTTTTTTACCCGATGTATTGGTATTTATGAATAAATCTCCCCTATTAGTAGCCTTGGCGTTAGCGCTAAGTGGTTGTCAAACTGTGACAACTCTAGACTCAGATTCTCAAGTCGCCACGCAAGCAAATCAACAACTCGAAGGCGCAAGTCCAAACGACATTAACAATGCATTGATGGTAAACGCACAATATCAACAAGTTGACCCTGACGAGCAAGAAGCCCCTGTATTTGATGATGTATGGGAGCGAATTCGCTACCAACTTTCTATCGAAATACCACAAAACCGCCCTGTTGTTACCGAGCGTAATTATTACGCTCGCCACCAAAGTTACTTAGATCGTATTTCTAAGCGTGCAGAACCTTACTTACACTTTATTGTTGAAGAAGTAGAAAAGCGCGAGATGCCAATAGAAATTGCCCTACTCCCTATTGTAGAAAGCGCATTTGACCCATTTGGTTACTCTAATCGCAGCGCATCGGGGATTTGGCAGTTTATGCCTGCAACCGGTGAGCGATTCGATTTAAAGCAAAACTGGTGGTACGACGGTCGTCGCGACATAGTGCAGTCGACTCGTGCAGCACTTGATTACTTGTCGTATTTGCATAAAACACTTGACGGCGATTGGCTAAATGCAATTGCGGCTTACAACTCAGGTGAAGGGCGTTTAATGCGCGCGATAAAAAACAATCGTAAAAAGCATTTACCTACCGATTTTTGGTCTCTTGATTTACCTAGCGAAACAACAGCCTACGTACCAAAGTTATTAGCACTTGCCGATTTATTAAAACGCTCAGATGATTTTAACGTTACATGGCAACCAGTAATTAATGCACAAGTGGTTGAAGTGGTTGATGTTGGATCTCAAATAGATTTAGCGCTTGCTGCTGATATGGCTGATATGACGCTTACTGAGCTATACAGATTAAACCCTGGTTTTAACCGCTGGGCAACTGATCCTAATGGCCCTCATTCTTTATTATTGCCTGTTGATAAAGCAGAGGAATTTAGCCAAAAACTAGCAAACACTGATGTTAAAAACAGATTACGCTGGCAGCGTTATATTGTGGCTCGAGGCGACAGCTTATCGGTAATTGCCAAAAAGTTTACAACAAGCTCAAGTGCAATCCGATCGCTTAATAAACTCAAATCAAATACGATTAAAGTAGGCCAAGAGTTATTAGTCCCGCTTACTGATGGCGCTATAAATAGCGAGCATTTACCAAAGCAGATGCGTTTAGCTGCTAATAAAGCAACTCGCACAAAGCTTTCGCACACAGTTAAAAGTGGCGACACGTTATGGGACATTAGCCGTGAATATGACGTAACTATGGATGAGTTAGCTAAATGGAATAAGCTAAAGAAAAACTCTGTTCTGCGCCTAAATCAAAAACTAACGGTTTATAAGTCAGCTAATAAACCACAAGCAACGGCAAGCACCAACCGTACTATTACATACAAAGTACGCCGAGGAGATTCACTAGCACGTATTGCGTCTAAATTTAATCTAAGCGTTAACGAAATTATTAAGTGGAATAATTTAGCAGGTCAAAAATACTTACAACCTGGCCAAAAGCTAAAACTTAAAGTAGATGTCAGAAGTAGTTAATTTATAAAACTATATTAAAAGCAAAAAGGAGCGCATGCGCTCCTTTTTTAATACCTTAAAGTTAAGGATTAAGCAGGTAGTTTCTCCAGCCATACTTTTAACCAAGGCTCGGTTACTGGCCATGGTTCAAAATCTTCACATGCATCTATTTCTAGGCGGTTGCCCACAGGCTTTGCTTGTAAATCGCGTAGTAGCTCGTCAAAGCTTCGCCCTGCGCCACAAAATGTATCGCCGTAACATCTGTCACCCATTGCAATTACACCAAACGGTTTATCGGTAAGCATTGGGAAAGTGCTATTCATTGCAAAGTACAATCCTGCCAAATTACTCGGTACATCACCTTGGCCTGTTGTGGAGGTAACAATTAAAATATGCGATGCATTTTTTATATCATCAAGTGATGCTTCAGTAATTACTGTAGCAGTATGACCCGCTTGCTCAATTGTGGCAGCAACTTCGTCGCTTAAACGCTCTGCACCGCCATTAACGCTGCCTACAAAAATACTAATATGTGCCATTAATAATCCTTTTCTTGCTCTGGCCAACCTAGCTGCTTACATATTTCAAGCATGTCTTCACCTAGTGGCGCTTTAATTGTTATTGATTCATTACTATAAGGGTGCACAAAACTAAGCTCTGTTGCAAATAACATTAAGCGTCTTAGCTCAAAATGCTCTCTAAAAAATTGATTATGCTGGTTATCACCGTGATTTACATCACCAATAATAGGCAGTGATAAGTGCTTTAAGTGTCTGCGAATTTGATGCTTGCGCCCTGTTTTTGGAAAACACTCAACCAACGAGTAACGCACTGTTGGGTACTTACCAATAGGAATAGGCAATGCAACTTGGTGCAAGCAATTAAACTGGGTTTGCGCTTCTTGCGGTGCTTTGTCTTGATCTGAAAATTTATCGGCTATTTTATCAAGTTCTTCTTTAAGCGGTTTATCTAGAAATACTGACTCTGGCGCAAAGCCGCGCACTAAGGCTAAATAGCGTTTAGCAATAGTACCTTCAATAAATAGCTGGTTCATATCGCGAGCAGCTTCAGAGCTCAGTGCAAACAGCAATACGCCCGACGTAGGTCTATCGAGCCTATGTACTGGAAATACATGTTGCCCTAGCTGGTCACGCAACATTTGCATAGCAAACTGGGTTTCGTGTTTATCTAAAAACGAGCGATGCACTAATAAGCCTGAAGGCTTATTTATAGCCACATAGTTTTCATCTTGATACAAAATAGTCAGCTCGCCATATTCAATAGGCGCCGGACGCTCACTCATTTGGTTCTCCTAAAAAGGAATCAAGGGCTGTTAGCAATTCAATTATTTCATCGCTCCCTGCTTTATTCACAAGTGTCATTTGCGCCATAGGGGCAATAGCAAAGTTACGAGGCAGTGGTTGTTTATGTGTTATTAATTGCTGTATTTTATTAATAAATACAAATTGTAACCACTGCTCAAATGCCATTGTATCGTGACAAAAAGGAGTATTTGAAAGTAGTGCCTCAGCGTCTATTGGCTCACTTTGCCAAAGCGCATGTTTTTGTAAAAGTGCGGTTAGCTGCACTAAATAAGTTTGGGTTTGCTGGTACATAACCACCCTCTTTTATATATGTAATGCAATTATACCCTGTTCCCTCATAGGCGGCTATGACGTATAATTAACGTAATTTTGCAGTAAAAACAGTTGAGAAAACAATGAGTGATCAAATAGCTACATTAGGTCAGCTTTTAGATGGTGCGGGTACTCAGTGGCGTGCTTTTGATATTGGCAGGCACATTACTAAACTCGATAAAAAACAATTTTTAGCTATTGAACAAGCTCAAGTGCCTTACCCTTATCCTCTTGCTGGTCATGCTTGGCTCGCTATCCAATTTTGGGATACTAAAGCCAGTAAAGAACCTTATGTATGGTTTTTAAAGTTTCCACTTGATGAGCAAAGTATGCTTGTAAGTGCTAGCCGCGATCACTTTGCTGATATGGTTATTCAAGCGCTCGGCACTGAAATCACAGGTGAGCAAGCCGATGGAAAACTTGATAATAACCCTTATGTTTTTACACCAAACGCAAATAAATTAGCGGCATTTAACGCCCAAGTAAAAGTACTATTAAAACAGCCTGCGTCGCAGTATTACGAGCATGCACAGTTATACTTTAGCGGTAAAATTGGTTTTGATAATTGGCAAGGTGTTGCACTGCAGGGTATTGCCGATTTTGCACTACGCTTAGACAGCGATACAAACTTAAGTAATTTGCAAAAAGCATGGGCGCATTTACCTATTGAAGTACTACAACCACTCAGTGCCATGCTTGAACACGTTGAAATACCAACATCAATGAGTGAGTTACTTGTTGATTACACACAGGCCGCAATTAGTAATAACGATACATTAGCTATAACCGCAGCACTAAGATCTGTTTCAAAAGGTCAAGCTCAAGGGTTATGCGCTCAATTAGTTGATACTGTACTAAGCTCACAGGTAAGGCACGACTCTGACGTGTTACTAACAATAGCTGGGCGGTGTTTTAAGCAATTAGAAAACCCTGAACGCTTACATGTATTTATGGATAATTGCGCACATCATCAAAAAATTGATGAGTTGTTTCCTAGTATTTTTGCTGACTTAGTTGCAATACCGACTATTCGCCCGCATTTATTAGGCTTATTACGTAAAGAAAATCGTAGCGAAACCCTCGCGCGTGCAATTGGAAGGTTATTCTCTTAAATGGCAAGTTTATGGACGTTCATACTTATTGGTAGTGTAATTTACTTATTTTGGCTTAACCGAAAGGTTGCTGAAGCGGCGAACGTTCATGCTAAACGTCAAAGTGAGCAATTGCAGGTGCAGTTGATGAGTGTTGCATGCACAAAACGCCGCTTTGGTTTTTTAAAGAACGGCAAGCCAGGCATCAAAAGTGAATTTATATTTGAATTTTCAAGCGATGGTGAAAATGCTTATCAAGGTGTGTTAATTATGGAAAATGAGTTTTTGAAAAGTGTGGTTGTTCCACCGCATAAAATATAAAACTTAATATACTTTAGGAGTATTTGTCTTAAATTAATAAACTTAATTCAACACAAAAAACTAAGGCGTAACTAAAGTTACGCCCCAATTGGACTGCATCCTGCTAGATATCCATTATCTTAAATCCGTATTATCATCCCCTGAACGAGTAAACAACCTTGTTTACCCTCACATTGCATCCTGCAATATCCATAGCCACCTTGGCAAACCCACGAAATCTATCGTTTGGCTACATACTGTAGCATCATCCCTGGTAATCCTTTTAAGTAGCTCCTGCCACTTTTTGCATCCTGCAATATCCATAGCCATCTTGGCAAACCCACGAAATCTATCGTTTAGCTACATCCCGTAGCATCATCCCTGGTAATCCTTTAAAGCAGCTCCTGCCACTTTTGCATCCTGCAATGTCCACTTGCCATCTTGGCCGTCCTGCGTAAACTAACGCTCCTGCTACTTCCTGTAGCGTCATCCATGATTATCCTAAAGTAACTCCTAGCTACTAAGTGCTTCATGCACTTCCTTATTCTTCCTTGTATCCGTTTTAGCTTGTCCTTTATGCTTCCTGCTAGCGTCCGCTATGTTGCCTATTCCGTATCCTTGGCAGTAACTCAATCATTGAGCTATGTCGTCTTGACGAAGAAAAGTTTAAAGCAATCAGGGGGGAGAAATAGGACTTAACATTAAATAAATAAACGTCACAAAAATGAAAAATAAAAATAAACTTTAAATAACAATAGCTTGAATTGAAAAAGGCTACTTATTAATAGCCTTTAACTGACAATGCTCACGATAATGTGAGATATATCTCACGGCCTTATGTCCATTTGGGCGCATTGGCTTACATCATAATTTTAAATAGTTGGCTCAATTATTGATTTAAACAGTAACTCGCCCTCTACTTGGTTAAAAGTAAGGTGTTTAAATGCTTCAAACTTTTCGGTTTTAAAAAATTCAGTATGTTCTTTACGCGTTACAAATACAGCCATCCCCGTTGACTCAGCGTTACATTTAACTAAATCATCAAGCCCTCGTAGTAAGTAACGACCAAACCCTTGCCCATGAAAATGTGGATCTACGGCAATAAAAGCTAAAAAGTAGTAATTGCCTTTCTCTTTAAGGGCATCTCTAATTGTTTGTTCTTTATCTATTAATTGATTTGTTTGTAAGTAGCCCGCACTCAGCATTAATTTTAAACGCCAGTGCCAATAACGCTGCGCTTGTAATTGGCTATTAGATTCAAATACACACGCTACTGCTTTTAATTTATCGTTGCGGTATAAACCAATTAATGGCTGCTTTTCTTGCCAAAAACTACTGAGCTCTTCGCGAATTAATGATCGTAATTTTTTTTCGTATACTGATTTATTTTCGTCATTGTAGCTAAGCATGTTTTGTAATACAGGATCGTCATGATAAGCCTGATAAATTAGGCTTGCTGCAGTGCTAATATCTTCTGCGGCTAAATACTGTACGCTGAACGTATCAGCTGGCGTGGTTACACTCATTGTATTTCCTTTATTATTTTAGCTGTAGACTGTTTAACTTTATACCTAACTATATACCTAAAATTATTAACCGTAAATTCAGCGAGAGTTTAACTAGCTAGGAGTAGAGTTAATCCTTAGAATAAGTTTTCATTTAGTTAATACCAATTGCATTAAATGAGTGTTCTATTTATAGCGCTAAGAAAATAGCACAATAACAAGGCGAAAATTATGACATATAGTTGTTCTATATGAGTAATTTTTAACGCAGTAAGTGAGCTATTTAATACGCTAGAATGAGCATATTTTTAATAAAACTGGTATAAGGAGCAATATCATGGATACGACTAAACACGACATCAATACACTATTTGCACAGCTTGGATTACCTAATTCTGATGAACAAATAGATGCATTTATTGCCTCACATGAATTAGAAGACACAACACTACTCCAAGAAGCTTCTTTTTGGGATGAGGCACAACAGCACTTTTTAGCTGAATCGCTTGCACAAGACGGTGATTGGAGTGAAGTAATTGACGAGTTAGATGTACGCATTCGTCAAAGTAAGTAATTTTATTTAATGTACCCTCCCTTATTTATTGCTAACATAGCATCTGCGCAGCATTTATATGCTGCGCAGTTATTTTATTAAAGAGTTATATATCTAATGAATTCAGTTGTATTTGATGCAATTAAAGCCCTTCTCGATGAAGGCAAAACCCCTACTGTAGCACTAACTAAAAGCCGTTTGGCGCAACCGGTTCCTATGCCGATGATTATTGCAGCAGTAAGCCAATATAAAAACAATCCTGATTCAATAAATAACTTCATGAGAAACCCACAGCAGTCAGATAGTACTGAGCTTAAAACAAGTCAATTAGATAGAATTGAGCAAAAACTCGATAAACTTCTTGCACTGCTAGAACAAAAATAATTTGAGACTATAAATGTTCGTTGTTGATTTAACTTTTGATTGCTACCAAGACACCACCCTAGAACAAGCCGAACAAGCAATAAATCGCTTAGTAAATGCATTGCGTTTTAATGGTCAAATAATGGGGGAAGAATTTCCAACCGTTTTAAAAGATGGATTTTTTATTACCCGTGTAATGTGCCCTACTGAAGATGCAATGCACCCGCTAAATAACAGCCCGTTTGTTAAGCACAGTATCGAAAAGTTACATAGTGCGGGGCTACTTGCGCCAAAAGTAAAAGTGATTGGGCAAGATATTCACTCCAACGGCGCTGATTGCTGTAAAGAACCATCAAGTTATATTTTATACACAACCTATGTGCATACGTGTAGCCCGCTTTATTGTGGTGATGACTTTTTGCCTGTGCCGTTATTTCGTATTCCGGCAATTGCTAATGGTGACTATAAAACGCTTATAAAATGGCAAGAAGATTGGCAAGCCTGCGATCAAATTCAAATTAATGGCGCAACCCGTTGTGAGTTTCCGGCACTTGAAGAAATATCGAGTATCCAAAGCGACTTATACAGACGCGGAAAAGACATAACAAAGCGAATTAGTTTTTTAACTGAAAAGCCAACCTATTATTATTTATACCGTGTAGGCGGCGTAGATAAAGCGTCTGAACTTGAACGAAAATGCCCTAGCTGCAATGGTGATTGGAAATTACCTGAATCGTGGTTTGGGTTATTCGACTTTAGGTGTGAGCCGTGTGGCTTAGTGTCTAATATATCGTGGGATTTTCAGTAACCATTAGGGCGTGTTGACCTTTGTGGATTGAAATTTGTTCAATCTAGGGACGATTTAATCGCGGCGCGAGGTTTGTAACCTAGTGGGCTAAGTAAAAACCGAGCAACAAAGAGTAAATCGTCCCTAGAAAGAACCCAAAGGGCAGCGCATGTTTGGCATTTATGCTTCGTTATCGCCTATTTATGGGGAATAACCACACTACATAGGCTCTGCCTTGCCTAAAAACCAAACATACAGCTGCAAAATCAATCACGAAAGGTCAACACGCCCTAGTAATGGCTCTAAAAATCAGCTTAGTGATAACGCTAAGCTGATTTATTAGATGCATTTTAAACCTCTAATGCCTTTAAAAAAGCATTAATGTTAGGTGCAAGTACATGGTGTGTTTTTTTGCCTACGTGCTCTAAACATACTTCACCAGTGTGCACCAATACACTCACTAGTAAATCATCTTGATCTGTTAAACCAATAAATACCGTTTCTGGCTGCTTGAGTTTGCGTTTCATTAAAACGTGACCCGTTATATTTTGCTGTAACAAATTAAAGTCTTCTTCGTTCCATGCTTGTAGTAATTCAACCTGATGCCCATCAATACTTGCTGAAATGCTTCCACCGTACATATGCCCATATAACTCGCTAAGCTCTTTTGGAAATTCAAGCTCAAGTGCATTGGCTAAATCATTAAGTGAACCTGCAGGTTGCTGACGCGCGCCCTGCCATTGAATATTTCCTTGCTCGTCAACTTCGCCAACTTCGCCAACTTCTGATGGGCTTGGCCATTGCTCATCGTGCGCAATAAGTGGGTACTTTGTAGTGTTTTTAAGGGTCTTTTCGCTAAATTGTTGATGAAGTTGTTCTATAAGCAATGCAACAGACATACTGTGAAACTCATTTAAATTAGATATAATGTCCCTATTGTAACTATTTAAGAGCAAACATGACAGATTACAGCAATTCTCCAGACCTTAAAGGTAGCGTATTAGGCAAATCTACTGAGTATGTAGATGTGTACACGCCAAGCTTGCTTTTCCCTATTGCGCGCAAACTAAATCGTGATGCTTTAAATATTGACGAAGCAGAGCTGCCATTTAAAGGCCAAGATATTTGGACTGGTTACGAGCTTTCATGGCTAAACAATAAGGGTAAACCGCAAGTTGCCGTGGCCTTATTTACCTTTGAATGCCAAAGCAGCCATATTATTGAGTCAAAGTCGTTTAAACTTTATTTAAATAGCTTTAACCAAACCCGATTTGAAAGCATTGATGTAGTAAAACAGCATTTAATTGATGACCTATCAAATGCGGTTAACAGCCCTGTCAAAGTGACTTTATACAATCCTGATGATTACAATTGCTTACCGTGTACGGCGCTGCCAGGTGAATGTATTGATGACTTAGATATTGAGATTAATAATTACGATATTGATGCTAATTCACTTAAAGCAAAAAGCGATGAAGTAGTGACTGAAACGCTCTACAGCCATTTACTTAAATCGAACTGTTTAATTACCTCCCAGCCTGATTGGGCAAGTGTAATTATACGGTACACTGGCGAGCAAATATGTCGCGAGTCGTTACTGCGTTATTTAATTTCGTTCAGAACGCATAACGAATTTCATGAGCAATGTGTTGAGCGTATTTATAGCGATTTAACAACACAACTTAATATTAAAGAGTTAGAGGTTTACGCGCGTTATACTCGTCGTGGTGGGCTTGATATAAACCCGTATCGCTCTACGCATTATAACGATACGCCATTTGCAGTTAAAATTAATCGTCAGTAGATTATTTTACACTGGAATATGAGCATTAAAAAAGGAGCCTTGGCTCCTTTTCTATTTGTATATTTAATTAATACCAATTCGCTTAATTTTGAGGCTGGGAAAACGTGTTGATAGCTAGGCAAAAAATTCGCTATTTAGTTGTTCTCGGCAATTGCTCCTGCATTGCTCTACCTTCTGCATCCATACAGTCGTAAATGAGAATTTTTTAACGCAGGTAGCGACACGTTTAGCCCCGCAAAATGATTAAGTATTATTGCGGATTGGTATAACTTCGCGCTTAGTGGGTATGGGCATACCACACACATCAACGTAGTTATGTGCTTTAACAAACCATGGTTCAACACGGTTTTTACGAGCATTGATTAAGTTTTTAAACACTGGTGAATTTGTTTTCATCACTTTAAATATACTTCTATCGCTTTGTACATCGCCAAGGACCTGTATATTGGTAATTGGGTTAAATGCCTTACCTTCAGTTGGCGTACGCGCTAAACGGTTAAAATGCTCTATACCCTCTAACACTCGACCAAACACCGTAATGTTTTTATCAAGGTAGCGCGGGCCCTGCCCTATCGTTACAAAAAACTCAGTGCTCGCACTATTTATATCGTTATCGCGCGCCATAGCAAACACGCCACTACAATGCACTTGCCATGTTTGCGTATGTGCTGAATTTTGAGCTACTGCAAAGCCGTTTAAAAAGCCGGTAACTGGCGCATATCCGTCACCATTTAACTCAGTAATAAAAAGGGGTTTGTTTGTTGTTAAATAAAACTCAGCTGGAACTGTTTTATCTGCCGTTTTAATTAACTTTTTACCCGAGCTGTCGCCGCCTTGAGCTACAAAACCTTCAACAAACCGATAAATGCCAGTATTTTTATAAAACCCTTCTCGCGCTAACTTTTTAATGTTTTGAACGTGCTTTGGAGCAAGCAGTTCATTAAGCTCAATATAGGCATTACCCGTTGGCAACGTTATCTTTAAAATATTTTGAGCGTTCACTACTCGCCAATCATTATCTGTTGCACTGGCAATTACTTCACTAGCGCTCAATAAAGGTAGCTCTTGATTAGCAACATCATTGCTGAGTTGCTGAGCACACCCGCTTAATAAAACACCAAGCAGAGCCGGCAATATAATTTTTTTCATCGCTCATATCCTTATAATTCTTATTGTTTTGGTTTTGGTTTTGGTTTTGGCTATTCCCAATCAAACTTATATAGCACATCAACATTTTGGTATAGCCCGCTCGTTATCTCTATGTATAACTGCGAAAGTAACTGATAACGCACGGCCACTTCACTAAGCGAATCAAATACACCTACGCTATATTTAACTTGTAAGCTGGGTGCTACGTAACCTGATATTTCTACTTTGGTGCTATCACCACTACCTGATGAGCTTAAACTTACATCTGACAACCCAAAGGTTTCACCTACCTTAGAAACAACCCCTTCGCTGCGGCTAACCCCTTGAGAGAGTAATAACTGTGTGAGCATTGCATCGCTTGACGAACTTTCTCCATCACCCAAAGGTTGGCCATTAAGTAAATATGCAAGTGCTTGCGCTTGGTCCATCGCAGGCTCAGAAAATATTTTGAGAGTTGGTTGTTCAACATTACCCGTAAGCGTAACTCCTGCAATGACACCGTTTGCAGTCGTATCGGGGTTACGTATAGCTTTAATATTTAAAAATGGTTGTTCAATTGAACCGCTAAAACCAACTTGCCCGGTGCTGATCACCAAGTCTTGCCCAAAGGCTAAGTAAGTACCTTCAATTAAGTTAAGCTCACCTGTGGCTATAATTGGCGCGCCCTGACTCATTTTTATCGCTAAATCACCTGCAACCTTTGATTCCAAGCCAAACGATTCTACTTTTACATCGTTTTTAACAATCACTTTTAAATCTATGTCGTAATCAAACGGGACTGTCTCGGTGGCCTCGGTTTTTTGATCAACAATAATTTCATCATCGCTAACTTGCACTGCGCCCTCAGGAAGCTCTTCAATCATTATACGACCGTAAGGCACAACTACCTCACCAGCAAGCTTGAGTGCATTATTAGCCAAGCCTATTTTTAAGTCTGGTGATACTTTAAAAGTAACACCTTGCTGCGCGCGTACATAAAACTGCTCGCCAACTACCGCAACATTTACAGCAGGTTGCTCACCTTGCCAATCAACATCACCGGTGAGATTTATTTTACCGCCCTGGTTGTCGATTAAGTTGCCTTTTATTGTGGCTGTTGTTTTATCAAACAATACGTTTATATTTGATTTTTGTAGCGCTATAGGTAATTGCTCGCCCTCTAAACTAATATCGCTAACATTAAGCTCGCCATTTAATAAAGGGTCTTTTAACGTACCGGCTAACGCGACTTTTCCGCTAATATCACCTTTTAACTGCTCGAGAGTTTCAAGAAATGGTTGTAAGTCTGCAAGCAGTATTTTTTCAATATTAACGGTACCATTAAGCGCTTGCGTATTTTGTATATCATCGATATTAATTTGTGTGTTTATTTTCCCAAGCACACTTGATTCTAAATTAGCTTCAAGCTTGCCAATTTGAGAATCCGAAAACGCACTAATGCTTAATGTTTCAATAGGTAATTTAAAACGATCTTCTTCAGAGGTAAGTACCGCTGTTAAATCAGTAGAATCGATATTTGCACGTAATGTTTTAAGCGCACCGCTTTGCCAGTTAAGTGCCACATCGCCAGCTATATTACCGCGAGTACGAATATTGTCAGGCAAAAAGTGCTTAAGTTCTTCAAGTGCTAAGTTGCTTAGTTTAGCATTTAACTGACCGAGATTTTTTGACTGCGCTAAGGTGTCTATGCATAATTTACTTTGCTCAGATGCCCAACAATGTGCACTCACATCAAAGTCGCCACTTTGCGTATTAACCATAATGGCAATATTTTTAGTATTACTAAAACTAAGCTTTTTATCGCTGAGCGTTACATTACTAAGCTCGCCATTCCAAGTGGTATTATTAATTTTGCCATTAACTTCAAGCTCTACACTGCCTTGCTCGGCATTTATAGATGCCGTAAGTTGGTGATCTGTTTTGTCGCCGCTAATATCAATTTTAACGCTATTAATTTGCTGTTCGGCTACAAGCGCCGAACCAACACTCACCGATACATCGGTTTGCCAATCGGCAGCGGTATCTAACTGCCCTTTTACTGATAATTTATCAATGTTTATTTCATCAAAAATAAAGCGATCTAGTATTAACGCTAAATCAACTGAAGGCGTTAATCGCTCGCCTCTCACTTTTAAATCTGCAAAGCCATCTGCAGTAAATGGAATATTAGCTTTTTCATCACTTTTTAGCGTTACTTTGCCATCAACCTGCCAAATGTCGTCAACTTGCCCACTTAGCGCTAACTTGTTGGTGCCACTACTTAAATAAAAGCTATCAATGTTCGCTTTTAACGTGTTGTCTAGCTTAAAGTTTGAGGCAAATTCTAGTGGCACGTCGTTAAGTAATCCGCTTAACTTTGTATTATTCATTTGTAGCTGCCACTTGTCGTCAGCTACATTAAACGAGCCTTTAAACTGCCCTGAAATATCACTTGTTGCAGCGTCAGTTAAATACTGCGCTTTTAAATTAGCAAGCGTGCCATTAAAGTTAGCCTTTATGCCTTGTTGCCAATCAACATTGGCTTTAATCACTGCGCTGCTCTCATTCGCTTTTATACTAAGCGCTTCAAGCGTTGCTTTTGTAAGACTTCCTCTTAGCTGTGTATTTAAATCTACAGCTGGGTACGCGCCTAATTGACTATTTGCCAGCAGTGTAAGCTGATAGTCGTCGGCATTACCTTTAGCATTAAGGCTAACATTTTTAACCTTCAGCTCATTACTTTGCGCATCAATAAGCCACTGCTTAATTTTGCCATTTAACTCAAACGGATAGTTTTTTTGCTTTAAATTTGCCGTTGCCGTTAAACTAAGTGGATATTGCCCCTGCGTTTCTAAATTTAGGTTTAGGTTTGATAAGTCGCCATCTAGCTCCAAGTTAGCTTGATGTTCATCACTTTGTAAAACCACACTCCCTTTTAAAGGTAATTCTCCTGCAAGCTCAGCGTTAAGATGCGTATTAAGGTGCCACTGATCATACTTTGCTGAGAATGACTCTAAATTAATAACCGCATCTTCTACACTTAATTGCAGTGAGATGTTTTCAATAACATGCTGCGCTTCGTCTTGTTCTATCGTAATGTTAGCTATTTCAAAGTCTTCAACAACTAAATCAAGTGGCGAAGTAAATTCTATATTAGGCAATGCAGGTAGGTGTGTTAAAGGCGCTTGAGTATTTTGCGCCGTTTGTGTTTTCGCATCTTGCTCTTTTAAGGCAACAAGTATGGTGGGAATATTCAGGCTTTTAACCGTCAGCTTTGAACCCTCTGCTTTTGCTGAGAGTTTAAAGTTATCCACACTTACGTTTGCACTTGGGTGCTCTAGAATAAATTTGTTTATCGCAATGTTTTTTACAGCAATATTAAAAGGTAAGCTAACTTTTTCAAGTGGTTCTGCAGCGGCTTCTTCTTGTGACTCTGCAGTTTTTGGTAATGTTAAATTTATAGATTTAGCACTTAAGTTATCTATACAAATTCCATCGCACTGCCACCAAAACAAATCAATTTTCAATTGTTGTGCATTAAAGTCCAATCCGTTGTTAGTAAAGCGCACATTAAAGGCATCATTATAAATAAAGCGGCCATTTTTAATTTCAATATGTAGTCCATCAACCGCTTTGTTAGCACTATAAGCAATAAATTGATTACCGGGTGCGGTAAATAACAAACAAAATAGTGCAACAACTAACGTGACAAAAATAGCACTTACGGCGGCTGTTATCTTTTTTAATACTGACATTAAATTTCTGGCCCTATGGTAATACTTAAACGTGTGCTTTTACTTTCTTTTGTTAATCCCCAAGCGTGGTCTATGCGCACTGGGCCAACGGGTGTTAAATAGCGAAAACCAAAACCAGCGCCTACTTCAAAATCATCAGAAAAATCATTAGTCGCAGTACCACCATCAACAAATAAAGCTGCTCGCCAGTTTTTAGCAAACTGGTAGTTATATTCCATCGTGCCCGATAGTAAATACTTACCACCTATTAGCTCGCCGTCGTCGTTCTCGGGCGATATTGATTGGTACGCAAAACCACGAACACTTTGGTCACCACCTGCGTAAAACCGAAGTGAAAATGGCACGTTATTAATATCATCAACAAGCATTGCTCCCACATTCGCTTTTAAAAACACCAAGTGGCGGTCAAAATAAGTGCGTAGCCATGCATGTTGCATTTGCACCCTAATCAGATTAGTACTCGAAAGCACGTCATCTAAGCCAAACTCAGCAGATATAAGCCACTGCTCTCCCCAATAGGGAGTGGTGCCGCCTTTTGACTTTTTACGTGCATAGCTAATGCCGGGCATTAACATTTCGGTACTTTCTTCTGGCTCATCACCAATGCGGTAGGTTTCTTGGTCACGGCGTAAAAAGGCTGTGCGCACCCACTTATTTTCAGTGAGCCATTGGCGCTGAACTTGCCCAGTTAATATTTCACTGTAAGTGTCGTTTGTTAGCTCATCTTCTAATTTATAACCGACAGAAAAACGCCATAAATCATCATTAGGATCATCAACCGGAATTGTATAGGCCATGGAAATATCTTGCTGTTTTTGTGCCACATTTAAATTAGTTTCGAGGTAATGGCCGTCTTCTGTGATCCACGGTTTACTCCATTTAAAACGTACTTTGGGTCCTAAGTCAGTACTAAAACCACCGCCAATTTCATAACTGTTAGCGGGCTTGGGTAATACTTCAACTTTAATCGGTACTTGGCTATTTTTGCGTGCAGCAATATCGGCGTAAACACGAACACTGGCAAAATAAGGTGTGCTTGATAAATCTAGATTATAGTCAGCAATATGTGTTGATTTATAAGGTTGGCCCTGCGAGAAAGGCGCTATAGAGCGTATGTATTTTTCAGCGGGTGTACTACTGGCAATTTGTATATCGCCAAACTCATACCTAACTCCGGTATCAATTATGAAAGTAATAACAGCACTATTTTTTTTAAGCGACACTTCTAATTTGCGCGCTGGCCACTTAGCATCAAAATAACCAAGCTCCAGCAACATAGATTCTATTTTTTTATGAGCATAGTCATATTTACCATGATTTAAAACATCACCTTGCTTTAAGTGATTGCTTTTAATCAATGCCTGTAATTGGGTATCGCTTTGACCATCACCGTTTAGCGTAATATTAATTGCTTCTATGCGAGTTGCAGGCCCCCGTTCAACTTTAACAATTAGTTCGCTGTCGTCTTTATCATAAATAACCTCGACGGTCGGGCTATAATAGCCAAGTGCTTTGATGCTATTTTGTACTTGTTTTTGAGCATAACGGCGAAGTGTACGGGTTGGCTTCTCGCCAATTAACTGCTTGAGGTAAAGAGCTACGTTATTTTCTAAATCGCCACTTAACCCTTCAATTTCGTAATCTTCTATGACTTTTTCTGCCGCATAGCTATTTGTCGCAATTAAAGCGCTCACAACACACATGCAACGTAAAAACTTAATAAACAAGTAAATATCCTTACTTTTAATATCTTACAAAAAACTAGTTAATTACCCGCATATTAGCATAGCCATAATGAGCAACACATTAACTTAATAACAATCTAACGCGTAAATTTAACTTTGAATAAATATCAGCATAATTAAAATTAGTACGCGTTAAGACAATATTTTAGTTACAATAGTGCCTACGAATAAAAAATTAATTTTAAATGAGTTTTTAATGCAATTCCCTGATGATGATAACGGCCAACTTTTAGCCGAAATAGCCGCTGCTGGCATTGATTTAAATAAAATGCACCAAGTCGATTTTTTTATTTTATTTGAACAAGAAGCCGATGCTGAAAAATTTGCTAAAGAAATAGTCTCTGATGCATTAGTTCAAAATGCTGAGCTCGAAAAATGCAAAGACACTGGCGTTTGGGAAGTAATCACTCAAGTACAAATGGTGCCAGAGCACACCCTTCTAGGACAAGCAGAGCAATACATTGAAAGTATTGCTAATAGCTTTAATGGATACGGTGATGGCTGGGGATTAATGGACGGTGAAGAAGCTTAGTTGCCTTTTAATTGTATTAGTTCAATGTACTCTATCAGTTAAGCTTAGCGGCTTAACTGATTTGCCTTTCTAAAACCCCCTTTATAGTCAAATAGTTTATCAGCCACTTTCCAACCATACTTTTTGCTTTTTCGTGCAATAACAAAATCCGGTGGTACTAATTCAAATTGTGCGTTTACTACTTGCTCTGCAGTCTTAAAATTAATAGGTGTTTGCCCAAGTCCTACTCGTAGACCAAATTGCTTATTAAATATAAATTGCCCGCCTTTATTTGCGAGGTTATATACCTCATCGCAACTTGCGCCATCTTCATCAAAATACGTTATTTTAATTAAATCGTCTTTAATTTGAGTTACCGATAACCCACTACATCGAAGCACAAGTGCGTCTTTTAAGTTTAATGCATTACGTAGCTTATCATCAGGGTCAGCCATTACCGCGCCGCAATCATGGCATTGTCGTGCAGCAATATCATTTTGAGCGCCGCACTGCTCGCATTCTTTAAATCTAAAACGATAATCGCACTGCTCTTTATGGCCACTATCGTCTTCTAACAACCCTTTACATCGCCTGCCAAAGTGCTCTATTACTTTTCCAGCAGAATCAGTTTTACCCCAAAATATATTAGCAAACCCACAACCTGGGCAAAGTACCTGCACAGGCTCGTTATCACTATCGCCTTTTTTATCACCCACTTCAGGGTGAAATAAATTAAAACCATTGCCGGCATAATCTATTACTAAGCAATCCGTTTTCGATTCAGATAACCTTAAACCTCGCCCCACAATTTGCTGATATAAACTAACCGATTCTGTAGGGCGTAAAATAGCAATAAAATCAACGTGCGGCGCATCAAAACCTGTAGTTAATACCGAAATATTAACTAAATACTTTAATTGCTTAGCTTTAAATTGCTTAATGATTTTATCGCGCTCAGTGTTTGGCGTATCACCTGTTATTAGCGCACTTTGATGAGCTGGTAGGTAGCTTAATATTTCCTGAGCATGCAATACCGTGGCGGCAAAAACCATAACACCTTCACGCTGCTCACTGTATTGAATTACTTGCTGTAATATAGCTTTCGTTGCGCGCTCACTGTTTTTTAAAAGCGCATTCATGTCATCAGTTGTATATTGCCCAAATGCATTGCTATCTAAGGACGAAAAATCATAATGGCTAATTGCTGCATCAACTTCGTTAGGCGGCGTTAAATAATTATGTTTGATCATATACCTGAGCGGCAATTCAAAAATACAACTTTTAAACGGGCTTTCTTTAGTCCCTTTAACAAAGCCATGATAATGATGATGGTATATCCACCCCGTTCCTAGCCGATAAGGTGTTGCTGTTAAACCCAATACTTTTAACTGAGGGTTATATTCTTTTAAACTACTTATTACTTTTCCGTACTGGCTTTTTTTATCCCCATTTACTCTGTGGCATTCATCAATAATAAGTAACGAATAATGCTCATTTAATTTATTTAAATTACGAGAAAGTGATTGCACACTGGCAAAGGTTACTTGATGGTTTAATGACTTTTCTTTTAAACCTGCTGAAAATATACTCGCCTCTAAACCAAAACTTTTATATTTTTGCGAATTTTGCTCTACCAACTCTTTTACATGAGCAAGTACTAATATTTTTTGCTTAGCAATACGGGCAAGTTCAGCAATAACCAAACTCTTACCTGCGCCGGTTGGTAGCACAATAACGGCAGGATCATTACTCTTTCTAAAGTGTAAAACGGTTCGTTCTACGGCTTCTTGCTGGTAAGGTCTTAGTTTATAGCTCATGGGAAAACAAATAGGTTTGAGTGAAGAGATTTTAGCAAATAATAGCTGGGAGTTTTAAACTTTAATTATATTTTATTGAGGGGGAAACAAAAAAGAGAAGCCGAAGCTTCTCTTATATTTAGCTTTAAGCTAAAAACTTCTCAAGCTCAACACCTTCAAACGCTTTAGGACGACGGCCACGGCCTGTCCATTCAATAGTCTCACCATTAAGTTCCATGCGGTACTTAGGCTTAACTTTAGTACGTTTGTCAGATGCTCCATCTTGTAAATCTTCTAGCGTAAGTCCTTTTTCTTTTAAAAGATCCAAAACTTCCTGTTTCGCTTTTTGCTGCTGGGTATATTTTGAAATTGCATCATTGATAAGCTGTTGGGCTTTTTCAAGATCCGTTAATGATGCTGTTTTAATAAAAGATCGGACTTCTTTCATTTATATCTCGCTAAATTGTGTGATTAGATTTATTTAAATATTCTTTTTTAGTATAAGGGTATTTTTCAAAAATAACTACGACACATAATTTATTAATGTATATAAAATTTATTTATAAAAAAACCGCGATTAAAATCGCGGCTTTTATCATTTTATATAAATAATAATTAGAACTTAGTAGTAAAGCTTAACTGGAAATAACGACCAGTAACATCATAAGCTTCACCAACAGTGTTTATACCTGATGCTCCACTTACAGAACTTTGGTTTGCTACAGGAGGTTGCTTATCAAAAACATTTCGAACTGACAAAGTAACGTCTGTTCCATCAGTGATGTTATAAGTACCTGATAGATCATGATAAATAACAGTCGGGAAGCGATTAAACTTTTCTAAAGGAGCACCAGTTGAGAAATTTTGGTTTCCTTCAATATTACTATCATTTGAACTTGCCCAGTACTTCATGCGCCATGATACTGCAAAGTCATCAACTGCATAGCCTAAATTTAAATTTGCACGATTAGTAGGAGTTAATACTTCACCTCTGTAATCTATCTCTTCACCAGATTCAATTGATGTTTCAGCATACTCATACAAATGATTCCAAATCAAGTCAGCTGATAATTGCCCGTAAGCAAATTCTTGTTTATAGCTTAATTCAATATCCAAGCCTTTTGTGCTTAAATCATTTTCATTGCTAGTACCAGAGCTAACTTCTGTCAAAGCACCTCTTGTATCACGTATTGCCCCACCACATGTCGCATCAAAGTCTGATGGATTAACACCGTAGCATCGGTTTAATACCGTTGTTCTAGCAGTGGTAGCAATAGCGTTATCTACAGCAATATCGTAGTAGTCAAGCGTTAATGAAAATTCATCAGTCACTTGCCAAATAGCGCCAACACTAAATGAATCAGATGTTTCTTCTTTTACATCTTCATTACCACCAACATAACCGCCAGTGCTTTGACGTTCAATAGTTGTTAAATTGAATGCGCCTTCAGTAGCAACTCGATTAGCCACTTCAGCGATAGAAAGACAGTTAGCCGCTACATTTCCGGTAGATGATGCAGTAATTGCATCACATGGATCTGCAACACCTGAAAATGTTTCACCTCTACCACCGAATAAATCAGCAATATTTGGAGTTCTAATAGCTCGCGCTGCTGATGCTCTTAATTTTACTGTATCTGTAGGAGAGTATTGTACACCTGCATTCCATGTTGTTTGTCCACCAACAATTTCATGATCTGAATAGCGAGCGGCTAAATCTAGTTCAACATTTTCGAGAACTGGTAATACAGTTTCAACAAAAACATCGTTAGTGTAGAAGCTACCATTCGTAGGCTCAGATTTATTTGTACTTGAAGCACCAGTTTGCGCTAAATCACCTGGAGAGTATGAACCTTTTTCAAGACGATGTTCTGCACCAACTGCTAGACCAACCATACCACCTTCTAGCTCAATTGGTAATTCACCTGAAAGGGTTGTTGAAAATATAAATTGCTCAACTTGACCTTGAGATTTTGCAGGTGATCTTACATATGCAACAGCTTCATCAGACAAAGTTCCTGCACCGAACAAATCTAAAGGCACACATCCTTGAAGTACTGCTAAATCATTAGAACATTGGACGTTACCTTCTGCGTTAGTGTATACATCTAATGCATTTGCAGCACGTTCAACATTTATTTGACCACCATTTTCTTGGCGCTGGTCAGTTTTACCCCATGAAATATAAGAGTTTAAAAGCCAGTTGTCATTAATTTCCCAATCTATACCTGTCGCAATACGGATAGTATCACGCTCTAAATCTGTTGAACGAGCACCAAACTCAACCATACGGCGAACTAACGTTGGAATATTATTATCCATTGTTAAATCGGGATTATCAGACATTAAATTTTGGCGTAAAAGGTCTGGAACTAAAGGGCTTCCCAGTTTAATCCCACCAACGCCACCACGTGAAGGTAGATATACATCATCCGTAGTAAAAGGAGTTGGTTCAATAGTCGAGTTGTATGTTTTAGATGAATTCCAGTTTACTTCCGTGAAAGAGTGAACACTATCTGAAATATCTTGTTTAAAATTAACTGCTGCGTATTTACGCTCAAGCGGAGTAACTAACTGTCGGTAAGAAGCACGATTGAATGAATTCTCATCACCTACATAAGGTGTCCCATCTGCATTGTATGCGCCAACACGGCCTTGAGGCGGATATGAAGAATTCTGAATACCAACATATTCACCACCCTCATCATTCAAAAATATAGCTTCATCATATCTTGAGAAGTCTCGATCGGATGACTTCAGACCTTTATCATCATCATATCCAGCAGCAATTGTTACACTACCTGAATCCCAACTATTACCAGCAGTAAGGTTTAAAGAATATTTTTCGCGATCAGACTCATCTGAAACACCTGTTTGAGCGTTAACTTCAACACCTTCAAAATCGCTTCGCGTAATAATGTTCACAACACCAGCAACAGCATCTGAACCATAAATCGCTGAAGAAGCACTTTTAAGAATATCAATACGTTCAATCATTGATGCTGGTATTGCATTTAAGTCAACCGCATAACCACTTGATGGAGAAACGCCTGATACAAAGCGACGACCATTCACTAATACTAATGTTCTTGAAGAACCTAAGTTACGTAAAGATGTAGTGTTAAGACCAACGCCTGTAGTACCAAATGCACTATTTGATTGGTTTGAACCAGCAATAGTGACCGGGGATTGATTCAAAACATCAGCTACATTCAATGCGCCCATTTGAATAATATCACTTCGGCCAATTGATGTGATTGGCACGGTTGTTTCAATATCAGTGCGCTTTATGCGTGAACCCGTTACTTGAATACGCTCTACTTTTTCAACACCTTCGTTTGCAGCGATTGTGTTCATAGAAAAAACAGCTGTAGATGCTGCACCAAAAGCAATCGCTAAGCGAACAGCTTTTGAAACTTGATTATTTAACATTGGATTCTCCCTAGAATACTATTTTAATTGTTTTGCCTTCAAAAACGGTCTGTAATTAATCACAGTACCTATTTTGATTCGAATAGTAGTCCTAACTTATGCAAAAGGTCAACACTTGGCTAACCAAATAAAACTCTTTATTTACAAAGCTTTAAAGTAACAAAAAACAAACACAATGCTCTTTTTGCATTATTGCATTATTGCAAAAACTTGATTTAGAATAAGTGCTATTTACTGAAGAAATCATATCTAAGTCTCGCCTCAAACAAGTTACTTACTTCCTTATTGTGGCGAATTATGTAGGTGTAAAAGCATGCAAAAAATAAATTACCTACATAAAATTAACAAAAATGATTGAGACAACTATAGCTATTCAACTATCTGAAAAAGTACTACTTGGCCTTTCTAAAAAAGAAAAAATCCATAAAGCTATATGTTCATTGATTTCAAAAATCGCACACCGATGGCAGGCTAACTAAAATAGCTGAGTCACTTTTTGTAGTAATTACTATTAAATATGTATAAATGCTTAGTCTGTATTTCAGAAAGTCGGCGAGGTAGGAGTGTTAATAACTCCTTATATAGATAAAGACGCTATGCGAGTGACGCAAGCTTAATACTGAAACGAAAAAATGAAAGAGCTGCTGTTATGCGTGATGTAATGTGATGCTGCTGATAGCTTTAAAACTCAAAGATATTAAAGCACCACCCTATTCATCAGATTAGAATATAATAAATTTAGAATAGGCTTTTAAAGGATACGAAGACGTTGTTAACGTAGCTTTGAAGTACGTAACCTCTTTATCAAAAAAAGTAATTGGCGTATCAGATATGATCAAGGTTGAGGCCTGTACTACCCAAGAATATATCCAATCACCACATTTTCAGCTTAAGTAATGAAAGATAATCTTTTGTTGGTATCCATTATGTTTTTAAACTTCTGAAGAACCGCTAAGTAAATCCAACAATTTCCAGTCTAAAGAAACGTAATATCAACTAGATGTAAAAATTTTTGCCTAGTTATAGCGAAATTTACTTATCGTTAAATAAACCCCATATATAAGCCGGTTCGTATAAAAACATATTAGGGCAAGTAAAACATAAAAAAGCCTACTGAAATTTCAGTAGGCTTTAATATTAAACACTTTCGTTTATAAACTTATTTACTAAAGATATTAGAAACGTAAGTTTAGTCCTAAGTTGAAACGTCTGCCGTATACGTCGAAAAACTCACCATCATCGTATGTGCCAGGGTTTCTAGGAGGTGTAATATCAAATAAGTTTGAAACACCTAATCTTACTTCAAGCATTTCGCTAACAGTATAACGACCATTTATTGACCATTCTGTATAAGAAGGAACATCATTATAGTTGTTATTTTCAGCAGTCCACTCTCTGTCTAATACTGTTGAATGACGGTATTTACCAATCATACCTACGTATAAATCATCGTAAGTATAGCCTACCGTTAGGTTACCCTGCCAACGAGGGTATCTTACTTCACCAACTGTAGGTGTTGGTTCATAGCCTTCGCTAGAAACATCTGTATTAAACTCTCTATGCTCAAGGTAACTTGCTAGTAAACGGAAGTTAAATGAACCGTAGCTCGTTTCATACTTGTATGTACCTTCTAAATCAACACCCTTAAGAGAGTAAGATGCTAAGTTATATGGTCCATTACGAACCTCAGAAATATCAAGAGTCGTAGGATCACGGTCAACTAAGTCACAAGCACTATTATCTAAACTAGACGCTTCGTAACAATCATCAATAACACGCTGTGCACCTAAAGAGTTAATTGCATCTTCAACGTCAAAACTCCAATAATCTGCAATTAACGTGATATTTTCAGTTGGGGTATAAATTACACCAAATAATGTATCGTCAGACGTTTCTTCTTGAAGGTTTGCATTACCTGAATTCACACTTGGCGGAGTAACACTACGCCAATCATCAGATGGTCTCCAATCTCCAACTGTAGTACCTGGATTTGGAATGCCTGCAGCTTGACAGTTAGCAATTAAGTTTGCTTTTTTGCTATCACTCGCTGTAGATATATTAGTTTGGTCACATGGATCGCCATAAGACGCGAATGACTGAGTACCAGCAGAATAAAGTTGAGATAATGATGGAGCACGAACCGACTTAGACTTTGTACCACGGAAACGAAGTTCATCGTTCATTGCATAGTTAAAGCCTACCTTCCAAGCTACATTATCGCCCACTGAAGAGTAATCCATGTAACGAGCGGCTAACTCAAGGCTTAATGAATCAACAAATGGTGCATCCACTAATAATGGTACTGACATTTCAACACCAATTTCATCAACTGTAAATTCACCATCCCATGCTTTTACAAAGTTACCAAACACTAGATTATTCTGCATTGCTGCACCAGGTTCATTAGAACCAGTTTCTTTACGATGCTCAGCACTTAAAGCAAAAGAAACACCACCGGCAGGCATATCAAAAGCATAACCTGAAATAACACCACCAATAACTTGCTGCTGTTTAACTTTAGAAATTGATGCTGAGGTAGTAACGTAATCTAAAGCTTCTTGAGATGCACCATTAAGACCGAACAGGCTCAATGCCTGACAACCATCTAACGCACCAACTAAAGAACCATCTGAATCACGGTCTGCACAACGAATTGCTCCGTCAATTTCTACCGCGTCAATAGCCTTGTTAAAGTTCTCAGTAAGGAATTCACCGTTCCATGTAGTGTCGTTTTTATTGCGACCGTAACTAAAATATACTTCGTAATCGAACTCTTCTAGTAATAACCCTTGGAAAGAAAGAGTTGTATTAAGTGTTGTACGATCATCTTCATAGGTACGATTACCGAAACCCGAAGCTAGCTTATAAATTGTAACTGAATCTCTACCAGCTTCATCTAGTTGTGCTTTAGCAGCTGGGTCTAAAAATGCATTATCTGAACGAATCGATTCAGCAAGGAAAATTGGGCTACTTTCTGCATAAGCACTTGCTTTTGAAAAAGAAACTTCAAAATTCATTGAATGATCGTCAGCATAATTATTTACAATGTTTGTAAAAACATTAAAACGATTAAGTGGTGTTGCAAGATCTTGATGTTCAATAAATTTGTAACCATTAGAGAAGCCGTCACCAAAATATCTAAGTTGATTATTCGGTGCAGGTCTTGTTACACCACCAACTGCAACGGGACTAAATTCACCATTATCACCAAATACAACATGGCCATCAGGTAAGAATGCATCACCTGCGCGATCGTAATAGCCTAGTGTTTGCAAACCGGCAAACTCACCTGTAGCTAAGATATTCTGTGGAATTCCATCTGTGTCAGAAACATTATCAGGGTTTAACATTCCAGAAACTGGGTTACGAAGAAAGTCACGGTCTTGAGCTTCAAGCTGTTCTGTTTCTGAGTAAGATAAGCTCGTAATAAAACTTATTTTGTCGCTTTCACCACCAAATGTGAATGAAAAAGACTCTTCTTCACCACCACTTTGTTCTGTAATAGATTTTTTGTAGTTGAAGTCCATAGTATCTTGAGACTTTTTCAAAATAATATTAACTACACCCGCAATTGCATCTGAACCGTAAACTGCTGACGCGCCGCCATGAACAATATCCATACGTTCAATCATTTCAGTCGGAATGCCGTTTAAATCTACCGCAGGATTATCTACAGAAGCACCTACGTATCGACGACCGTTTACAAGTACTAAAGTACGGCCTTCTCCAAGCTGACGAAGATCTGTAGTATTTATACCCGCACCAAAAATAGTGTTAGTAGTTGTTGTAGGTGCAGAGCCTACGCCAGATGAAGGCAGTTTTTGTAACAAATCTGATATGTTTGTGATGCCGGCATTAGACAGCTCTTCGCCGGTGATTGTAGTTACAGGAGTAGGTGAAACCTCTGAGAAGCGCTTAATACGTGAACCTGTAACTTCTATACGTTCTACTTTTTCAACGCCTTCTTCTGCCGCAATTGAATTTGCAGCGAAAACAGCCGTTGATGCTGTACCAAAAGCAATCGCTAAGCGAACTGCCTTTGAAATTTTATTGTTTAACATTTGATTCTCCCTAGAATACTATTTTATTATTTATGCTTAATTTTTAAAATTAATGCGCAATAAAGCCACTTAATAAGACTAAAAATGCCTATATGAAGGTACAGTAGGACTTTATTGTGTGACGGATGATAGTACTAGAGAAACAAAGAGGTCAACACATTATTAACTTTAAACCAGCAAAAATAACAAATGTATCTTTCACCATTACATTAAAACCAACAGTAAGCAGCTGATTTTATTGAAAAAGTAATATGTGTATATTTAAAGCTTATATCACCTTAAAATAAAACACTTTAATAACAATAACTTGAATGTTTGTAAAGATTTGTAACAAAGCATCATTAAAATATATAAAAACATTCATATTTAGTAGAAATATCTAAAGCTGCAGGTTTAAAAAAGTGTCTCTTTTATTTAAGGTGAAATAAAAAATAACCTTACTATCAATTAGATAACCTCACTTTTATACCTTAATAATAAGATGTATATGCGATTACTTTAGTCTTTTCGAGTATATGACTTATAGTATGCTTGTAAAATTTATTATAGGAATGGACCCAATTAATGTGTAAACATGCATAATTACTTACTCCTTCCTTATTTTGCAATCTGAGTTGTAAATTTTATGTTTTTTAACTTAGATATGTGGAAAAAACCTTTTGAAGTAATCACTTAAATTTTATCCTGATCTTTTTAGGATAGGCAGATTATAACCAAGCTACCTGTGTGGCTTTTATGTAAATACCTACTACTGCCTGCATTTAATTTGTTTGAAAAATTCAGTTTAGAACTATTGGTACACATGTCAGATTATAAGTTTGGTTATATTATTTTGTAATTTGGCCTACATCGTGTTTAACCTGATTTATTGAGCTAGCCAGCTGCAAATCATAAATAAACTTTCTTTGATATGTCGTAAAAATGTTCATTATCATTTTTATACTCGAAAAGAGCATCGACTGATGAGTGTTTGTTTAATGAGAGGAAATTATGAACTCAATTGTGAAGGTAGTGCTTGAACATTTGGTTATTAACTGGCCAATATTATTCCTTAATACTTGTTCTAATGATATTAAAACCATCTCTTTATTTACTAATTTGATAACATTCATCTGAGTATCACATTAACCGGTAAATCAAAGTTAAAACATCCAAAATCATCAGATAAGCTACATGTATCTGATAAGGCCTTAACTGTTAATATTGAATGTACTTAAGAAGAGTTATCCCCTATTAAGTGTAATGCGGGATATCCTCTATATTCATATTTACAGATACTTTTGCCGGGAGCCTCTACAATGATTATCGCTAGAAATAGAACAACTATAGTTTATAGTTACTCAAAATAAATAAGCTATAAATTATAAATAACGACAAACACTTAAAAACTTATTGCCATTAAAATCAACTACTTAAATTCACTAAGAGATAAATCATATATAATGCTTTTGTAAAACATACGTTATTGAAATACGAGAAAACACCAACTAAATACAAAGTTACCACGTTAACAAGGTTTGGCAGATAGTCGAAATTCAATGAAATAATGTAGCCTGGAGGAGGGGTAAGTTTAATAGCAAATAGTTTACTTAATATAGATAACCTGTCCGCATTATTATTAGTACTAACACATCAAGATTTCGAACATAAGTTAAAGTATTGCAATTAAACTTAGTAGTAAAATTAGTTCCTATCTTGGTAAATATTTCCTCTTTTGTTAATTTCTCTCATTGCCTCTTGGTTTTTTTTGCGTCTTTCTTCTGCCAACTCTTTTGACATGCATGTACGCTTTTTAATATTACTACCTGTCACCGCTATTTTTTCGCATACCATATTTTCATTACTGCTTAGAGAGTCTTCACTCAGTGAACTACAACCAGATAGAAATAGTAAACTTGAAATGATTATTACGATTAGCTTTTTCATTTTATTCCCTTAAAGTAAAAGCGCTAATATTATGAATATTAGCGCTTTATTATTGTTTTTCTGAACTCTAGAACTTAGCGTTAAGAGTCAAGAATATATGACGACCAGTTGTATTGTAAGTACGAGGGTCTGTATTATCGTTAAACCCTGTTGCTGCATACGGAGGATCTTCATCAAATACGTTATTAATACCAACAGTAGCTGTGTAGTTATCAAGGAAGTAACTAAAGCGAACATTGTGTATTACTTGTGAGTCAACGGTTCTAATAACATCATAAGAATCAAGAGTACCACCGATATTAACGGCTTCAGTTCTAAATGAAGAGTTAACATCAGCTAAATCATCAGGGTCAATATTTGTAAAGTTTTCTTCAACTTCACCAATGTAACGCAATGCATAAGTTGCAGACCAATTCTCTTGAGCTAACGATACATTGAAGTTAGTTTTCCACTCAGGGAAGTTACCATCACCACTATTTCGGCGGTAGTAGCCAGCATTTTGAAGTGTTGAACCGTCGGCTTGAGTTATTGTGTAGTCGTCATAGTAAGTTGCATCTAAGCTTGCTGATAATGAACCAATTGACGTATCAGTTGTATAAGCAACATTAAAGTCGTAACCAGATGACTCTACACCACCAACATTTATGTTTCTGTTATCAATGTCACTTGAGTTACCAGCTAAAATACCTGATGTATAACGAGTTATTTGATCACAGTATGTACCGCTTTCAGCACACTTGTTTAAAATTAACTGCTCGCCTACAGAGCTAATTGCATTTTCCAGCTCGATATCCCAGTAATCGATTGTGAAAGATAAACCATCAACAAACTCAGGGCTATAAACTACACCAACTGTAAATATATCAGCTTCTTCTGGTTGCAACTCTGGGTTACCACCAAGAGTAGAAGATAATTGGTCACCAATAGGTTCAAAACCAGCTGCTGGTACGCCGTCAGCTATACAGAATGATGTAGGGTTAGTAGCACACGGGTCCGAAACTTCAGGGCTATTATCTGATGCGCCAGAGAATAAATCAGAAGTTGAAGGTGCTCTAAATGCAGTAGATGATGTTCCTCGGAACATAAGGCCGTCCATAGGAGACCATTTAATTCCTACTTTATGGTTTGTAGTATCGCCAAAAGTATCATAATCAGAATAACGAATTGCTAAATCTAGCTCTAACACTTTTGCAAAAGGTGCGTCATATAATAGCGGTACATTAAACTCAGCATAAGCCTCATCTACAGTGTAGCTGCCTGATGTTTCTTGACGGCTAGATCCAGATGTAATTCCTAATGCTATTAGTGCATCAGGGAAATCACCACCTTTCTCTTCACGATGTTCTAGACCAAATGCCATACCTAAACTACCTGCTGGTAATTCAAATGCACTACCAAACACACTACCACTAATAATTTGCTGTTCGTTTGAACCAAAATCGTGAGCTTCAAACGAAATAAAATCTAACATTTCTTGAGTAACTTGAGTATCAGTTCCTGGGATACCAAATACATTTAATGATGTACAACCAGCGATAGGATCATCTACAGTTCCACATACAATGCTACCGTCAACGTCTTGGAATGAAGGACCTACGGCTTGTGAAACTTTTTCAAAGTTTACGCCACCAGCTCGTTTAGTTGTAGAATCACTTGAACCAAAGATGTATGAAACTTCATAACCCCAATCGTCATTGATATCGCCTTCAAAACCAACTACTGCGCGAACTGTATCTACGCGAAATTGAGTATCTCGACCGCCAGTTTCAACCATACGACGGCGCCAATCAGAAATCTCAACTGAGTCACCATTTCTGTCTTTAGGACCAAATTGTTGGTTATAGTAGTTATCTGCAGAATAATTTGCATTTGTCACACCAAAGAACGCAAGTGGTGCTAGAGGTAATGGAGCAAGCTTAGTATCTGAAATACGGCGGTTTAAACTAACTTCTGAAAAGAAACGAACATGATCAGAAAACTCATAGTTACTCTGAACAAATACGCCATATCGCTCAGCCGGAGTTAAGTGAAAGTTTACAGGCGCAAAGTTGTAAGTATCTTTATCCCAATCCCAACAATCATAACCAGTTGGATTAGAAAAATCGCTTGGATCTGATTGACCAGGACCATTAGCTGCACCGTGAGTAAAAGAAGAACAATCTTCACCAGCTACTGAACCATCAATACCGTTGTAACGACCCCATGGTGGAGCTGAAGAACCACCTTTAGAAAGCTCACCTGTATGATCCATGTCTAAAGAAAATTTAGACCAGTCTCTATCACCAGAAGACTGAGAACCCTGCTGAACGTAATATGCACTAGCTACCACGCTGCCTTTATCGCTTGTTAAACCTACAGTAAAATCGTAGCTTTTAGTTTCGCCATCACCGCCATGTGTCGAAGCATCGTAACTTGCTGTAGCTTCAAAACCTTCAAAATCATCACGTGTAATAACGTTAACTACACCGCCAATAGCATCTGAACCGTAAATTGCAGAAGCACCGTCTTTTAGAATTTCAACTCGCTTGATAATTGCTGTAGGGATTGTACTTAAATCTACAGAAGAGTTTGCACCACTACCCGACGCAACCATTCTACGGCCGTTTAATAATACTAGCGTTCTTGAAGAACCCAAACCGCGTAAAGATACACGCACCGCGCCTGAGCCACCATTATTAACAGAAGCATTAGTACCCGCACCAGCAACTGAAGGAATTTCTTGAAGAATGTCACCTACGTTACCAATACCTGAAGCAATTAGGTCATCGCGTGTTAATATTTGTACTGGATTCGCACCTTCCATATCAGTTCTTTTGATACGTGAACCAGTTACTTCAATTCTTTCTACTTTATCGGCGCCTTCGGCTGCCATTGTATTACCTGAAAATGCAGCTGTTGAAGCTGCACCAAATGCAAGTGCGACACGCACTGCTTTAGCTACTTGATTGTTTAACATTTGATTCTCCCTGGTGTCACTACTTTATAGTAGTAATCATTATTTATTTATTTTAGTTACATAAGATTAACAGTAACTAAAGCAAATAATAAACAAAAACCACCAAAAAGCCAACAAAAAGTTAACAAGCCTTTACAGAAAAAGAAATATTTGCGAATATAATAATCAAAATCGCAATAAACTAGAATAAATAAGATGTGGACAGTATGAAAACACAGATATGTTGCTATTTATGGTGTTATTAAAAAAGTTCCTCTTGTAAATTTAACCCAAAATAAACACTTGAGTGCGAAACAAGATCAACCATTTCAATTAACGGTACAATCTGTTTTTCTACATAAGTTGCATAGTCATAGCTATGAAAGCCTTGATATAGTTCAACTCCAGCAGTTGTGTAAACAAATGTAACAAATTCACCCCTATTGACCGTAAATTCGCTATTTTTTTTCTGGTGTTTCTTAACTGCCTGAATATGAGGAGGAATATTCTTTTTATAATCGATTAAGTTTTGACCTAATCTCTTTTTAAATATGAGTAAATCATCAAACTCACCTTTAAATAGCTTTGTTGTATAGTCTTTTACAAGGTCATTTATGTTTGAATTTCCATCAAAAAGACCAGTAAATAGATCGAACTGAAATTGTTGAGCAAGTTTAGTCCAATCACTTCTTACCGTTTCTAATCCTTTAAATACTAGTTTTGATTCGTTTGGTTTAATTAATTTACCGACATAGCGCTTTTTAGAGCCAACTAACTTCCCTCTTATTGTTGGTAAAAAGAAAGGGCTATAAAGAGATTCAAACTCTATTTCTAAATGACTTGTTAAGTTGTGCGTTTGTTTAGTCTCATTAACCCAATCTGTAGTTATCTTTTTAGCTAAAAACGCACCAATTTCATTACACTCATCTGGTGTTAGCTCATCATCCAACTTAATAAACGTAGAGTCGGTATCGCCATAAATAACGCTATAACCAAGTTCCTCTATCCACTTTTTAGTTTGTAGCATTATTTCGTGCCCTCTTAGCGTAATAGAGCTCGATAACCTAGGATCGTAAAACCTGCATCCTTTTGAGCCTAGAACGCCATATAAACTATTCATTATTATTTTGATTGCTTGAGAGAGCATTTGATCTTGGTTATCTTTGGCGAGCTGCCTTTGAGACGCTAAGCTTTTAACAAGTAAAGGTAAGTGATGCTTGTCTCGCGAGAATACGGCTTCATTAAATCCCTGCACACTATGCTCAGGATTTTTCAGACCTTCTATTAGTCCGAGTGGATCAATGTAAAAAGTTTGCATAATACTGGGGTATAGGCTTTTAAAGTCTAAAACAATGACATTTTTATAAAGGCCAGGAATAGACTCCATGACATAACCACCAGGGCTTTCAAATGTAAGTCCATGATCGCCCATATTTGGGGCAACATAACCACTGCGATGCAGTAATGGTAAATACATATTGATAAAAGCAGCAACAGAGCCGCCCTTTTTTTCAAGCTCTAACCCCGTAAGCTTTGTTCTTATAATAGAAAAATCGAGTAGCTTTAATTTATCAAAAATTTTATTTACCAAAATACAATCTTGTCGATTATATTTTGCTAAAGAAAGTTTATCTTCGTTAAATTGCCTAATAATTTCCTGGAGACTATTACCCGAATCGATTAATTTAGACTCACCCAACACTTGATTTGAAACATTAGCTAACGAAAAGCTCTCAAAGCTATATGTGCCATTTTTTAATGTGTCTATTCCATCAACCACACATCGCCCAGGGATCGATACTCGAGTAAAGTGCCCTTTTCGAACATATAAAGGCTGATTTCCTCTACCCAGTAATAACTTAACCCCAAGTGCTTCAGCTCTTTCATGAATAACAGCAAAGTCGAACTCAATTACATTCCAGCCAATTATTACATCAGGATCGCTAAGCTTAATAAAATGCTCTAATCCCTTTAAGAGCTCGGCCTCATCTACACACCAAATAATATCAAACTCGAGGTTGGTAGCCTCTCTATCTGGCTCGCCAATCATTAAAACACAGTCTAAATTACAACCCACGAGTCCAACAGAAAACAGAACCCCACTCTCGTTACATTCAATGTCTAACGAGAGTTTATTAAGGGTTGGGGAATATTCTTCATTCACTTTTAATTTAGCGTCGGTTATTAATGTATAGCCATCTTGTTTAAATACATTACCCGTTATCCAAGCTCCACCTTTTATAAAGCGTTCCATTAAATAGCGCTCTATTGGTCGAATATCTTCTTCAAATAATACAACACCACGTTGCTTTAAAGCTTTAGTAGCAGAATAAAAATGCTTTAGTGATTTGAAGTAACAGGCCGACATATCTTCTTGCTGAAAGTTTTTTAGCTCAAGACTTTTAATATTAAAGTTAAGTGATTCAGCTACTAATATTTCATTCGCTATTTCAGCATCTTTGCTTTTGATAAAAAACAGTGCATTTTCGTTAGCCGACACCGTTTTTATAGGCCCTTTATCACTACAAAACCACGCTTCGTAACATATGCCGTTTGCAGTATCATAGGCATGAGAAGAAACAATAAAACCGGCTGTTAAGTACACTATTACTAAACCTTATACATATATATGTAAGTTTTTACTTAATTAAAAATGCTTTAAAGCCATACACTCAACCTAAATAAACACTCAGAGACTTTATTTTGCTAAATTAATTTCATCACTTCTTGTAGTTACACTCTTATAACTCTAAAATCCATAGCACTGTAATTATATACATACTTTAGGTAAATCATCCCATGCTTTCTGACTCACTAAAAAAAACAATTAGGCAAGTACACCAGCATGTGGCTAGTAACCTAAACGATTATCGCCCTCGCAGCAGCCAAAACTACCTTGTAGCTGAAATAGCAAAAACCCTTGCAGGCGAATATCATAAAAAACAACGCATATGCGTTATTGAAGCTGGCACCGGTACCGGTAAGTCTCTTGCTTACTGTTTAGGCGCACTGCCTCTTGCCCTAGCGCAAAAAAAGAAGTTAGTTATTTCTACTGCAACGGTTGCACTGCAAGAGCAATTAATAGCAAAAGAACTGCCATTTTTTAAAAAGCATTCAGGCCTCGACTTTAAATTTGATTTAGTAAAAGGTCGCCATCGTTACATTTGTGCTCATAAATTACATAACGCGGTTAATGGCGATAGCCAAACACAAATGGATTTTATGCCAACGCTTACTTCACCACTGAGCGCAATGGAAACCAAGTGTTTGAATGAGCTATATAACGCCTATGTGAATAAAAAATGGCAAGGCGATAGAGACAGTTGGGCCGATACTGTACCCGATAGAGTGTGGAACTTAATAGCGTGCGATAAACATTCATGCCAACGCCAAATGAAGGCCCATCAAACGTGTCCGTTTCAGCTTGCTCGTAATCAATTAATGCAAATGGATGTACTGGTAATTAATCACTCTTTATTACTTGCCGATTTAGACCTAGGCGGTGGTAAAATTTTACCAGAGCCCGACAACACCATTTACGTTATTGATGAAGCGCATCATTTAGCACATATAACACGCGATTTTTCATCGGCCGCAGCAACAATCAAAGGCACGATAGAATGGCTTGATAAGCTCACCAAGTTTAGCGGGAAAATGGCGAAGGTTTTAGTGGGGCAAAGAGCTATTGGGCAAAACTTTAAACTTTGCGACAGCATTAATGACGCGAATAAAGATTTAAAAGTAGTTCGCGATATTCTTGATAATGCCGACTTTGAATACTCAAAAGACGATACTTATCGCTTTGAACACGGTGAAATTCCAGAGTCACTGCACAGTAAAGCAAAAGACATAAGCGAAGCCACGCAAGATGCGCTGCGCTGTTTAAACAAAATGCACGACACCCTTACCCAAGATGTAAGTGATGGCGACATAAAACCTTACGTTGCCGACCCAATACTAGGCGAAAGCGGTCAATACATAAACCGGTTAGAGCAACTAAACAAACTATGGTTTAGTTACGCAAAAAAAGGCGAAGGTGCTCCTCATGCACGGTGGATAAAACGCCTTGAATACAAAAGCCATCACGACCACTTATTAAGCGACTGCCCTATCGAGGTCGGTTATTACTTAAAAGATAAATTGTGGCGAGAATGCGCGGGCGCTGTTTTGTGCTCTGCTACATTAAGTGCACTGGGCTCGTTCGATCACTTTGCTTACGAAACAGGGCTTGCTAAAGAAGAAGGCGTTAAATTTATTAAAGTACCTTCTCCTTTTGATTACCCAAAACAAGCCACTTTACGTATTCCGGTATCTAAAGTAGAACCAACCGATAAAGACTTTAGTGATCACCTAGCTAAAACATTACCAGAGTACCTAAATGATAAAAAAGCGAACCTTGTACTATTCGCTTCTTATTGGCAAATGGACCACGTAACAAAGTTTCTTAGAACAAAAGGTTTTAACTTATTAGTACAAGGTGAAATGTCGCGAGAAGCGTTGCTTAAATTACACACCAAAAATGTAGACGAAGGCAAAGGCAGTATTTTATTTGGAACACAAAGCCTTTCGGAAGGCCTTGATTTACCTGGTAAATATTTAGAGAACTTAATAATTACTAAAATTCCGTTTGCTGTACCTACTTCGCCGATAGAAGAAGCGCAAGCAGAATTTGTACAAAGCAAAGGCGGTAACCCGTTTTTAACGATTACCGTACCAGACGCCGCAAAGAAATTGGTACAAAGCTGTGGTAGACTGCTGCGAAAAGAGAGTGATGAAGGCTGTATTACTATTCTCGATAGACGCTTAGTTACTAAGCGATACGGTAAAGCCATGCTCGACACCCTACCACCTTTTAAAAGACAAATAGATTATTAATGTTTGAACTCGCACTCGATCCAACAACCTGGGCTGTTTTATGTGCTGTTGCACTTGCCGCAGGTTTTATAGACGCTATCGCCGGTGGCGGTGGTATGTTAACTGTGCCCGCTTTATTAACTGCAGGCTTACCTCCACATTTAACATTAGGCACCAATAAACTAGCAGCAAGTTTTGGCTCCTTAACAGCAAGCTATACCTATTATAAAAAGAACTTATTTAGTCCTAAGTTTTGGGCTGCCTCCGTAATTGCTACTGCAATAGGTGCATTGATAGGCACTGTTATTGTTGATCATTTAAGTATCGACTTTTTAAACAAACTACTCCCAATTATTATTATTTTAGTTGCCGCCTATAGCTTATTTGGTAATTTAAGCACCACAGAAGGCGATGAACTGCCTAAACTCAACAAAGCGATGAAAATAAAACAATGGCTACAGGGTTTAGCATTAGGCTTTTTTGATGGTTTAGCAGGCCCAGGTACAGGTACTTTTTGGACCGCTTCTAATGGCATGCTTTATAAAATGAACTTGCTACTCAATTGTGGTTTAGCGCGTTCAATGAACTTTGTTTCTAACTTTATATCGCTCATCACCTTTGTAGCACTCGGCCATGTAAACTTTTTACTTGGCATAACAATGGGCTTTTTTATTATGCTAGGCGCATGGTTTGGAGCACATTCAGCAATACGTTTTGGTAGTAAATTTATTCGCCCTGTATTTAATACTATGGTTATACTTTTAGCTTTAAAACTAATTTACGAGGCTTACTTTTAATATGCATTCAATGGCTTTAGATAAACTACGCCAACAAGTTGCAACGCTAAAACAACAAGCTGAGCAATTTGATAAAGCTAAACTGTTTTCTAAAAACCGTTATATGCAGGCGCAACCGAGCTTGTTTGACCGCGCCGTTTTTAGTACAAAAAGCATGAACCTAGTCGATTACGTAATAGAAATTGAAGACGAAGTGTCAAGATTACCGCCAAGTGAGCATCGCCATGCTTATACCTACGCGCTTGAACGTATAGCAGCTCAAGTACAAGCTGTATTCAACGTTATTAAATCAACGCCTATTTGGGTTAAAGAAAACAAAAGCCATTATAAACCACGCCCTAAGCAAACCGTTTATAAGCAAGCGGTACAAAAAATAATGCAATCATCGCACGAGCTTTACGACGAATTAAAACAAAACCATGAGTTTGAACGCCGTTTAGTGCTCATGATTGAAGAGCGTAAAATGCAAATGGATAAAGCCTCGCCAGCTAAAGCACAAAAGCTTAACCTTGAAATATTAAGCACACATGCTCGATTGGGTCGCTGCAGAAAAGCAATTTCTGCCACTGAGGACAAAATACAACAAGTAGAAAAACAACAACTGCGTTAAGGCGCACTTTACTATGCAGCTTTATTATCATCCATTGTATTCAGACCTTATCCTTGCAGAACGTCATCGATTCCCTATTCAAAAGTATAAGTTACTTAAAACCGAAATAGAAAATCTAGGTGTTTCGGCGATTCACTTTCAAGAGCCTAAAAAAGTAACCGTATCTCAACTTGCGCTATGTCATAGCCAACGTTATATAGATGACTTTTTAAATGGAACACTAAGCGATAAAGCAATTAAAAAGATGGGATTTCCCTATTCGCAACAACTTGTAGAGCGTATTCTTTTATCTATTGGCGCGAGTATTCAAGCTGCTGAAGCGGCATTTAGGCACGATCTAACCTTCAACTTGAGCGGTGGTTATCATCATGCCTATAGCGATTTTGGCAGTGGCTTTTGTATTTTTAATGATTTAGCTATTGCAGCAGCACATTTAATAAATACAGAGCAAGCCGACACTGTTTTAATTTTTGATTGCGACGTACACCAAGGCGATGGCACAGCACAAATCACTCAAAACCATAACCAAATTATTACCTGCTCAATTCATTGTGAACAAAATTTTCCTCTTAATAAACAAGAGTCCACTTACGATTTTGCATTGCCCGCTAAAACAGCCGACGATGAGTACCTTGCTACATTAGAGCAAGCACTCGATTTTTGCGTGCGCATACATAACCCTGATATTATTTTGTATAATGCAGGCGCTGATATTTACACTAAAGACGAGTTAGGCTTGTTTAATATATCGCTCAATGGCGTATATGAGCGCGACTTGTTTGTTCTCAACTTCTGTAAGCAACATCAAATCCCACTAATGTGCGCTTTAGGTGGCGGTTATCAGCGTAATTTGAGTTCACTAATTAATGTTCATAAACAACTATTTAAAGCCGCTATCGATTTATAGTAAGCCTTAGTATAGACTCAGTTAAACGGATTATTTTAAAGCGGTGGGAATATGCGATTACACGAAGACATACACAACTATTACGAAAAGATTGTAGTTGAAGAAATCATCAAACTTAAACTTGATGAAAAATATGATGAAGATGTAATGGCTGACTTTTGTTGTACGGTACTAAATCAGCTCCCGCCACGATATATTCGCTACGATGTAGATATGGCGTTTTATTTACCGCAATCAGAACGCATACATATGGAACAACGTGTGCAAACAGCAATAAATGTCGCCATTAGCCAAATATCAAAAAAGAAAGAATTAAATGACAAGCCCACTTGATCAAGCCCCTACACATATTAAACTTGCAGTAGATTTAATTATGATACTAGAGCAGCACGATGTTGCTCCAGAAGAGGTCTTAAAAGCACTCGATATTGTAAAAAGCGACTTTGAAAAAAAGCTAGAAAAGCCATAACTCTATTCTATTATTTGTATGTCGTGCTCGGTAACGCTACCTTCGTGCTTAGTGCAATCAATTTTAACTTCACCAAATGTACGTCTAGGTGAAGTTGAACGACGACAGGTCATATTTTGTGCTTTAACGCCAAATTGCGTTATATACAACGCAACTGTTTCGTCTATTTGTTGTTTTTGCTGCGTAGTCGCTGCACTGTAAAATACATCGTATTGCGCAGACCAATTTTCAACCCCCGCTTCTCTTGCAACACCTAGCCAGCCCATCCCTAGTTTAGTAGATTGCTCCAAGTATTGGCCTTTCAAAAACATAAACGCCAACGTGTATTGTGCGCTTTTATAGCCTAGCCCAGCAGGCTCTTTTAAATAATTGAAAGCGGCCTCAAACTGTCCTTTTCGATACGCTTTAATACCATTGTATTCATTCTTTTTCATGGTGGTATCACTGTAAAGGTTGATTGAGCTTGAATTACATCCACCCAAAAAAGTGATAAATACCATAGAAACTACTGAGAACGTTTTCATTCTTATCCTTAATTTATTATTTTTATATGCCGGTTCCGAATATGGCTTACAGTGTTTATAAACCCTGCTATTCTAAAATCCAATATGCATAATTAAAATACTATCATGACCTTAGCAAGCTTACTGCGATTATTTTTTCTGGCCGCTATATGGGGCGCTTCTTTTTTATTTATGCGAATGGCAGCTAACAGCTTGGGGCCAGCGGTATTAATTGAGTTTAGAGTAGGCTTTGCTGCAGTTACTTTATTTATTGTTGCCTTGTATTTAAAGCGCCGTTTAGCGTTTACTGAACACAAAAAACACTTTTTTATTATAGACGCGTTTAATTCGGCTCTGCCGTTTTTATTTTTTGCCTATGCAGCACAAACTATAAGCGCTTCTACTTTATCAATTTTAAATTCAACAACCCCTATTTGGGGCGTAGTAGTTGGTATTTTATGGACAAAAACAAAGCCTACCAAAAGTATAGTGCTTGGTTTATTGCTTGGCTTGATAGGTGTTGCAATACTCGTTGGCCAAAATCACTTTGTATTAAATAGCCAATCAATCATAGCTATAGTAGCGGCATTAAGCGCTTCACTTCACTTTGCTATGCCATTGCATCGCATTACACTAAAAACGCGCCTAAACTGGCCCCATTCGATAATGCCCATGGCTCAATGTGGGCGTCGAGCTTTATGGTATTACCGCTTATCTTATTTATGCCAATACGAGAAATACCAAGCACCAACATTATGCTAGGTGTATTAGTACTGGGCGTAGTATGTACCGCCCTTGCTTATATTTTATTTTTTAAATTAATCGACGATATTGGCCCAACCTCAGCACTCACGGTTACATTTTTAATTCCATTATTTGGCATATTTTGGGGGCATTTATTTTTAGATGAGCAAATAGGGCCAAATACATTACTAGGCGCACTATTTGTAATTGTAGGCACTATGCTGGTTACTGGTTTTTTACCACGAAAAAGGCACTTAGCTAAAACAAGCTAAGTGCCTTAAATTACATATGGCATTAAAGTTTAAATAAATTGCGGATCTTTTGGCGAATCATTCCTGCGAGTAATATACACAATACAATCATTTTTCGCTTCATTACTAAACGCTCGGCTATGCTCAATAGGAACTGAAAATGTATCTCCTTGAGTAAGCGTTAATACTTCATCGCCTAAATCAATGGTTAAGCTACCTTGATGAACAAAAATAACCTCTTCTTCAAAACGAATGTGTTTTGCTATTTTTGCATTTGGTTGGAGTTTTAACGCTGATATATTAAATCCATGTGGCCAATTTAGTTGTGTTTGAATAGGCGTATCGGCATTTAAATTGCCAACTAGTGGTGCTTCGTAAACACCTTCGAATTGGCTTAGGTAAGAGTGCTTGTTCCAATTAAAATCACTTGCTCTGACCACTGTTTGCGCAAGCTCTTCGTCTGTTATTATTCGGTGCTGCGCTATTTGTTCACTGCTAGTAACAGCCATTGGACTAACCCCATCAGGAGCTTTTTCATTGAGCGTTGTATCTACTAAACTGCCATTTTCAAGTAAAATAAGGCCAAACTCTTTTGCCATATCAAATACTTGTGGAGCCCAAAGTACTCTACCCGGATCGTCACTGCCAAGCACTGCATATAAGTAGCCAATACCATTACCTACGTTTTCAAATCCTCTAAAAATATCTAAAGGAATCGAAATAATATCGCCTTCGTTTAAAATTACCTTAGCGTCTTTACCGTCTACACCGGTATAAAATGCCCATGTGCCACTGTGTACAACAAATATCTCTTCGGTTAAGTGGCTATGCTGCGAGTTTAAGCACCCAGCAGGTTGGCGAGCACCACCAATATTAAAGCCATGTGGTATAGAAATATGCACATGCTGATTAGGGTTTTCTGCAACACCTGGACCTATAATAGTAAAATTTTCTTTTTGATCACTACCAGGCGAACGCGTATCAATAAAGGCATTCTTACACGGAATTAAATCATCGTATCGTACTAAGCGTTCTGCAAATAAACTCATTATTCTCTCCTAAATTAATTACTGAGCGGTCCAGCCGCCATCAATTTTTATACTTGTTCCTGTGATCATTGCAGACAACTCACTAAGCAAAAATACACAAGCATTTGCAACATCATCCGTTTGGGCAATTTTTTTCATTGGGATCATGTCATAAACAAATTTTTTGAAGTCGGGATTTTCAAGCATTGGCTTTGTCATTGGCGTTTCAACAAACGTAGGAGCAACGGTATTAACACGTACATTTTGTGTTGCTAGTTCAACAGCAAGTGCCTTGGTGAGCCCCTCTACCGCATGCTTACTCATGCAATACAAAGTACGATTAGGTGAGCCTACAAACCCCATTTGAGATGACATGTTAACCACAGCACCGGCACCAGAGTTAATTAAAGCTGGTAATGCTGCTTGGCTTATTCGATAAACACTACGGATATTCATCGAAATTACATCATCAATATTGTCATCTGTTTGCTCAAGCATTGGCGCAACACGGTTAATACCTGCGTTGTTAAGTAAACCGTCTAACTTAGTAAGTCCACGTAAACGCTCATAAAAAGCATCACTGTTTATATCAAGCGGCCAGATTTCTATTTGCGAAGGAGCATATTCCTTGAGCTGTTCCAAATCGTGTTTTGTACGCGCCACAGCAATTATATTTGCACCCGCATCTACACACTTTTGTACGCACGATTTACCAATGCCTTTACCCGCACCCGTTATCAAAATGGTTTTACCAAGTAAAAGAGTTTTATCAAATCCCATTTGTTCACCTAAATTCTATATTGCATTCGAAGTCATTATTAATTAGAGTACCCACAGATGCAAGACATTATTTAACCAGTACGTCTCATCAACAGTGTATAAAACAACTAGTCACTAAGGATATAAACAATGATAAAGCATTTAAAAAAAGGTCAACCAGTTGACTCAAAACAAAAACAAAATCAATCAGTAAGAGATATTGTAGAAAATATTTTAGCGCGTGTTGAATCTGAAGGTGATGCAGCAATTCGTGAATATTCTGAAAAATTCGACAAATGGACTCCGAAGTCTTTCAGGCTATCTAGTGATGAAATTAAAGCGTGTTATGCACAACTTGATGATCAATTAATCGAAGATATTAAATGGGCGCAAAGCCAAGTCCGTAATTTTGCTCAAATTCAACGTGACTCAATGAAAGACGTTGAAGTAGAAACACTACCTGGCGTTACGCTTGGCCATAAACACATAGCAATGGAGAGCGTAGGTTGTTACGTACCAGGTGGGAAATATCCACTACTAGCCTCTGCACACATGAGTGTATTAACGGCTAAAGTAGCCGGTGTTAAACGTGTTATCGCCATGGCTCCACCTTTTAATGGCAAGCCATCACCAGAAATTGTGGTTGCAATGGATATGGCCGGCGCAGATGAAATTTACTGCCTCGGTGGTGTACAAGCCGTTGCTGCAATGGCTATTGGAACGCAAACTATTGCTCCTGTAGATATGATTGTAGGCCCGGGTAACGCCTTTGTAGCCGAGGCTAAACGACAGTTATTTGGCCGAGTTGGTATCGACTTATTTGCAGGCCCTACCGAAACACTCGTTATTGCTGATGACAGTGTAGATGGCGAATTATGTGCGACCGATTTACTAGGCCAAGCAGAGCACGGTCCTACGTCTCCCGCTATTTTACTGACTAACTCTGAGCAATTAGCTATTGATACAATGGCTGAAGTAGAGAGACAACTTACCATATTACCTACTGCTGATATTGCAGGTGTGGCATGGAAGGATCATGGTGAAGTTATTGTATGTGATACCTATGAGGAGATGATCGAAGTTGCTAACGATCTTGCATTTGAACACGTACAAATTATGACTCGCAATACCGACTACTTCAAAGAAAACATGCAAAACTTTGGAGCCTTGTTTTTAGGTCCGCAAACTAACGTTTCTTATGGCGATAAATGTATTGGTACAAACCATACACTACCCACAGGTAAAGCAGCGCGTTATACTGGTGGGCTATGGGTAGGAAAATTCATAAAAACATGTACTTTCCAACGAGTAACAGAAGAAGCCTCGGTTATTGTTGGTGAGTATTGTTCACGTTTATGTGCTGCAGAAGGGTTCGCTGGCCACAAAGAACAAGCAGACATACGAGTAAGACGATATAGGAAATAAATCATTGTCAAAGCAAAAACGAGTCACCTCATATGATGTAGCCCGCGAAGCGGGTGTATCACAATCGGCGGTATCGCGTGTATTTAGACCCGGATTTAGCGTGTCTAAAAAAACCCGCGAAAAGGTAGTCGCAACAGCCAATGAAATGGGCTATCGCCCTAATGCCATTGCCCGTATGTTGATCACTAAACAGTCTGGTATGGTCGCGGTTATTTTATCATCGCGAGCAAACTTGAACTACCCTGAGGTACTCTCTGAGCTTAACAAAGAGCTAGCACTTAACAATAAACGAGTGCTGCTCTTTACTCTTGATGACGCAGACGAATTAGATGAATTACTCGAAAACATTTGGACCTTTCAGGTTGATGGCGTAATTGCTCTAGCGGCTCACTTTGATAGTAAAAGCCTGGATTTATTTGCTAAACACAGCACACCTATTGTGCTTTATAACCGTAATGTGCCTGAATCGAATGCAAACACAGTTTGCTGCAATCACGATAAAGGCATTAAACAGCTAATTGATTTATTACACCAATCTAACCATAAGTCGTATTTAATTATTGCCGGCCCAGATGACTCCGATGTAGCCAACGAGCGCCGTGAAATAGCTCAAAATTATTTACACACTTTAGGTATCCAAAATACGCCTGTTATTTATGGTGATTATGGCTATAAATCAGCACGAAGTGCATTAGAAGATTGGTTAAAAACAAACACCCTACCCGATGCTATTATTTGCAGTAACGATGTAATGGCCATTGGCGTAATTGATGAAATCAAACAAAACTTAAACTTAAGCGTACCCGACGATGTGTCGGTGGTAGGGTTTGATGGTATTAGTGCTGCGTCTTGGTACAACTATCAAATAACCACAATACAACAACCTATGAAACAGTTAACAAAAGCTGCTGTAGACATACTCATGGAACGTATTGAAAACCCTCAAGCCGCTGCTGAAGCACGAGTTTTTACCGGTTCATTAATTACAGGGAACTCTATTAAAACACGCTAAATTAAGGAATTTTTGTGGCCAAAAATCCTGTTTATATTTTACCTGGTACTATGTGTAACCACCGTATGTTTGAAGCGCAAATAGTTGCCCTTCAAAATGCGGGTTATACCCCTCACGTTATTCCATTTACTGAACAAACAAGCATTGAAAAAATGGCTGAGCTTACTAAAACCATAGCCCTAAAGCCTGCTCCTTTTATTGGTTTTTCAATGGGTGGGATTGTTGCTCTTGCACTTTTAAAATCAAACCCTGAGCTTATACAGTCGCTGTGTTTAATATCAAGTAATAGCCTAGCCGACAAACTCGAACGCCCGGCTATTAGGCAAAAACAAATTGAGCAAGCACACGCTACAGGCGTAGAAAGCGTACTTAAGCTCGACTTTTTACCGCATTATTTCCACCAGCCAAATATAAAGCACAGTGAACTTGCATTAAAAATGGCAAATGAGCTTGGCTTTAACGCTTTTAGTGCACAATTAAATGCCCTTGCAACACGCGAAGACACCCTAAACGTTATTAAGAAAACCAATAAAAAATTACTATTTGTTGGTGGTGAACGTGACGTTTTATGTCCAAGCACTATTCAAAAAACAATGCATAATGCCTGCCCTAATAGCGATCTTATTTTATTAGGCAATTGTGGACATTTCGTCCCGCTTGAAAGAAGTAACACCCTAAACGCACTACTCTTAGATTGGTTGGAGTCTATTAAATGAATTTAAAACAAAAGTTAAATGCTCAACAATTGCTATTAGGCACATTTATAAAAAGTACTCATTATCATAATACCGAAGTACTTTCTCACACTAATCTCGATGTTTTGTGTTTAGATGCAGAGCATGCTCCGTTTGATCGCGGCGATTTAGATAGTTGCATTATGGCAGCCCGTACTAAAAACATGCCGACCCTTATTCGCGTAAGTAATACCGATCACGCCACTATACTTAGCAGTTTAGATATCGGTGCTGACGGCTTAGTACTACCTCACATTAAAACGCCAGAGCAAGCAAAAGCGATTATTAAAAACTGCTTTTATGGCAACAACGGTAGGGGTTACGCAGGTTCAAGCCGCTTTGCAGGCTATACCACACATGCATTAACCGATAACTTAGCAGCCAACAAATCATCTACCTGCATTATTGCTCAAATAGAAGATGCCGATGCGCTTGAGAACATCGATGAATTATGCCAAATAGACGAAATTGACTGTATTTTTATAGGCCGAATGGACTTAACTATTTCCCTCGGTGAAACTAATCCAAGCGCTCCTATTGTTATTGATGCCGTTACTAAGATAGCTAACGCAGCGGCAAAATATAATAAATGCTGTGGCATGTTTGTTGGTAATTTAAGTGAGCTCAGTCATTGGCAATCGTTAGGCGTAAGTTTTTATCTATTAGGCTCTGATCATAGCTTTTTACTAAGTGGTGCTAAGCAATTACGTGCAGACTTTGAATCAGCTACAAGTGAATCAAAAATATGAGTATCCATAACAAAAATAAAGAGTTAATTAAAAACTTCAGAAGCGCACTTTATAACTTTGATATAAATTTGCTCAAAAAAGAAGTCACAAACTTATTTACTGATGACGCATTAATACAACTTTGCTACCCGTTTGAAACACTCGCAAATCCTAATGCACTTATTGAGCAAGCCTATTTACCCCTTAGCAAAGCATTTGTTGGCCTTGAACGCCGCGATACCATTGTAATGGCAGGTAGCTCTATAAACGACTCTGATTGGGTTGGCTGCTGTGGATACTATACCGGCTCATTCGAAAAACCATGGCTAGGCATTCCACCCACAGGGCATCAAGTGAGTATGCGTTTTCATGAGTTTTACCGGATTAAAAATAGCAAAGTGGTTGAAGTACAAGCTATTTGGGATATTCCCGAAGTAATGATGCAAGCAAACGTATGGCCACTGTCTCCGAGCTTAGGCAAAGAGTGGCATGTGCCAGGGCCTGCCACACAAGATGGGTTAATCACCCGTCCTTATAATAGCGAACAAGCTGCGCAAAGTTTAAAGCTTGTGGGCAATATGTGTGAGCATCTTGGATTTTATGCTGAAGGTGGCATTAAAGCCATGAAACTAGAGCACTTTTGGCATCCGCATTTTAGCTGGTATGGGCCAAGTACAATAGGCACTGCACGCGGTGTAAAAGGCTTTAGAAATTGGCATCAAATTCCCTTTTTAAATGCCCTACCCAACCGGGTTGGCGATGCAAGTAAAGGCTATTTATTTGCCGATGAAAACTACGTAGGGTTTACTGCATGGCCTGGTATGAGCATGACAATTAGTAACGATGGTTGGTTAGGTATTGCGCCCGCAAATCAGCAAATAACCATGCGTAGTCTCGACTTTTGGCGAGTCGAGAATAACTTAATTCGCGAAAACTGGGTGCTGATAGATATGCTTGATGTGTACAATCAAATTGGAGTTGATGTATTAGCTCGTATGAAAGAACTAACTAAAGCGCACTATTTAAACTTTGCGCCCTAACAATTAAAGCCGTATAAATAAAAAAGCTCTGTAAAACAGAGCTTTTTTATAGCTTAAACAGGCTACGCCCCCGGATTAGCAATACTTTGTGTGCGTTTTAAAATATCTAAGCCTTGTTGTTTTAACCAATACGGTAAGTCAATAATTACCCAGTTTTCAACTAGCTTATCACCTTCACGATGATATACATCAACCACGCGCATATCAGCAGGAGTATTAGCTCCAGGTAAACCTAAAAAGCCACCAATGGCGGTATTTGTTAAGTTTGGCCAACCAAAAAAGCATGCATATTCATCCTCAGCAAACCGGCAAATATGGCCATTAAATACTTTACCCGTTAACCCTTCTCTAAACGGATACATATGTTGTTGCTGATAACGCTCAATTGTATATGTAGCACCAATACCCGCAGGGCCATACCAAACCATGTTTTCATCCCATGTTTTTGCAAGCACTTCGGGTGGGCAGGTATTTATACCGCTTTGATTAAGCGCGGTTAGGTTATCAATCATCTGATTAACCAAGTTCATTGTGCGCGTACTTTGCTCATCGCTCCCTTCACCTAAACGAACTCCATCGTGGGTACGTGGCCCAGGATAAGTAAAGTATTGCCCGGTAGAGAGCGGTAATGGGTTTAAACCTACTTGTAGCATCACCCCAATAATATCGACAAAAAAACCAGTTTGAATAATTTTACCGTCTTTAACACAGTTAAACTCAGCGTAGCGAATTGTCGCCAATTTATGAGAAGGTGCAATACCTAACCAGTCACGATCAAAGAGGCCCATAAAGTGGCCCATACTCATTACCCACTCGCCACCATCGGCTTCACTTTGCCCTGCAATAAAAATATCTTCACGGCGCTGAAGAGCTTTAAAAGAATGAAATAAAGGCTGCCAAACATGTTCAATTACATCATTAGCATTATTTAATTCATTAAACGGATGCACACCTTTAAAGCTGTAATTATCTGCCAAGTATTCTTTAAATACAGCATTTAAATCATTACCTTGTGTTTTTTCTAATGCAGCATGAAACTGACGAACCAACTGCTTATTATTAATTATTTCTGCCATGATGTTCCCTTGTTGTTTGCGCAATCAAATTAACACTCTTAAACCGCAAATAAATATGCATTGCTAAAATGTATTCTATTTAAAGAGTAATTAAAAGCCTGTAAATACTAAGTTATAAATCGATTTAAAATAATACTAATGACAATTGACTTCGAAGTCAAAGTGATTCATGATGATTCAAAATAAAAAGTATAAATAGGCTAATTAGCCCGTAATACCTAATCTAACAGGATTAATTATGAATGATTTTGGATTATTGAATTGGAGTATTCTCATCGGGTACATTATTGCTAACCTCATACTTGGGTTTGTAATAAGTAAAAAGGTGAGCAGTGCTAATGATTTTTATATTGGCCGAAAAAATACACCTTGGTGGGCTATTGGTATATCGGTAGTGGCAACCTATGTTAGTGCGCTTACATTTTTAGGTGCGCCAGCGTGGTCATACAAAGAGGGTTTATCGGTTATTGCCATACACTTAAACTACCCACTCGTTATTGTGGCTGTTGTGTGTTTGTTTTTTCCGTTTTTTTACAATGCAGGTGTCGCCTCGATATACGAATACCAAGAGCGTCGTTTTGGTAAAAAAGCGCGGATTTTAATCTCCACAATTTGGCTTATTTCACAAACAATGGGGTCAGCCGCCGTACTTTATGCAACCTCTTTAGTACTTGCCTTTATTGTAGATATTAACGTTATTACTGCCATATTTTTAGTCACTATTATCGCACTAATATATACCATGCTAGGAGGTATAACTGCCGTAATATGGACCGATGTTATTCAATCAGCAATATTATTTATTGGTGCCGGCATTATTATGTATGCACTTATTACCTCGATGGATGGCTCGTTTAGCTCAACACTTACTGAGTTAAAAGCACAAGGTAAGTTAGACCCTCTTAATTTCTCGTTCGACTTCACGCAAGTAACCACCGTTTGGTCTGGCGTGCTAGCTATGTCGCTTTATCACATCACTGTTTACGGCACTAACCAAATGATGGTGCAGCGTACGCTTGCAGCTAAAAACATTGGTGATGCTAAAAAGTCGTACTTACTAATGGGCTTTATTGCATTCTTTATTTACCTGTTTTTTATATTTATGGGCGTATTGTTTTACAGCTACTACGGCGGCCGTACATTTGAAAACGACAACTTAATTATTTTACAGTTTGCATCCGACTATGGTCTACCAGGATTAATGGGAATAATAGCGGCAGCCGTTATGGCCGCTTCTATGTCGAGCCTCGACTCAGCGCTTAACTCACTCTCTACAATTAGTACTATCGACTTTTATAAAAAGTATTTTGCACCAGATAAAAACGACGCACATTACTTAGGTGCAACACGCTTATTTACCCTTGGCTGGGCAATAATCATCATTGTACCCGCCATTATGTATCACCTTTACAGCGAAGGCTCAATTTTAGAAATACTCACCAAGGTCGGCTCATACTTTGTAGGTGCTCAATTAGGTATGTTTGCACTAGGATTTTTCTCTAAGCACACCACCGAAAAAGGCCTCTTAATTGGCACATTAGTATCGTTTGTAACTGTTGCAATATGTGCCCTTTACACCGATATAGCATGGCCTTGGTACTGTGCAATTGGTGCCCTAACGTGTGTAGTGTTTAGTATTACGTTGAGTATCGCTTTTGATGGTTTTCAAGAGGAATACAACGAGTACACCATTAAAGGTCAGCTAAAAGTGTTTAAAGAACAAAACCGCCCTGAAAAAGAAAATGGTTGGTATTTAGTTCCAGGTAAGTTTGACTCAATAAACTACTGGTTACTCGGCTTTTTTGTAGTGAGCTTCGCGTCTCTCATGTTATTTGAACATTTTGTATAAGGTGAAATAAATGAATATTTTAGAACAACTTTTTGAAAACTTCAGCGCTGCAGAATTACCAAACCAAGCATTGCTTGCTGATACCGTTCAATGGCAGGTAAGCCACCCTTTTGAACCAATTACATCTAAACAAAATGTAATTAATAATTACTTTAAAGTGCTAAAAAACTCATTACCCGATATAGAGCGTAAACCCTTTATTTCTATTGAGGGCGACTACAAAGACGAGCAATGGATATGCGCAACAGGCTACTTCACTGGCACATTCACAAAACCGTTATTGGGTATTCCGGCCAGCGGTAAAAGTATTTTTATTCGCTATAGCGAAATGGCTCAAATAGAAAACAATAAAGTAATTAACGTTTATACCTTTTTAGATTTAATCGATGTAATGAACCAAGTGGGTGTAAATCCACTGCGTCCAAGCTTAGGTTACCCGGGTTTAATAATGCCCCCCACTACACTTGATGGTGTGCCTGCTACAGCTAAAAACGACGAACTAAGTAAAGCCAACGAACAGCTCGTAATTGATATGCTTACTGAGCTTGGCCGCTACGATGGTAAATACCTGTACAGCATTAATTTAGAAAAATACTGGCACCCAGATTTTATTTGGTATGGCCCAGCCGGTATAGGAACAACCCGAGGCATTAGTGGCTTTAGAGAACACCACCAAGCTCCATTTTTAAAAGGATTCCCTGATCGTGGGATCAATAAAACACTCTGCCTAGTAAGCCACGACAATTTTGTAGCCACCGGTGGCTGGCCGCATATGTACGGTACTCATACTGGGGATGACTGGCTAGGTTTACCTGCATCGGGTAATAAACTGTTTCCGCGTGTTATGGATTTTTGGCGCTGCGAAAACGGAATTTTAAAAGAAAACTGGGTCGCTATCGATATTCCTCATTTATTAGAGGGAATGGGTATTAATATATTCGAGCAAATGCAAAATAAAATCACTGCAGCAAACTAAGAGGTATTTATGAGCACACAAAACACAATTACCCAACCTTACTGGCTGCCTTTATCGAGCGTATTAAACCCGCAAAGTAAAAAGCAACAAGCGCTTATAGGGTTTGACGAAGAGTTTGTTGATATTGTTGATTACATTTTACGTATTACGCACCGCATTTGGGAGCAAAAAAACATTGGTTTATGTTATCGCTATTACGCTGATGTATGTCCTGTTTTTACACTTGGCGCTTATGGCGAAAATATTGAAGATGTTATTCAAGGCACACTTAAAACCATTGCCGCATTTCCTGATAGAAGCCTAATTGGCGAAAATGTTATTTTTTCAGAAGACGGCAACGAGCATTACTACTCATCACACTTAATTAGCAGTGTAATGAGTAATACCGGTAACTCAGAATTTGGCCCTGCTACCAATAAAACAGGCCGAGTAACCACCATTGCCGACTGCGTTTGTTTTGAAAATAAAATAGTAAAAGAATGGCTAGTACGCGACAACGGCTTTTTAGTTAAACAACTTGGCCTAAGTATTATTAATGTAGCCAAGCACATGGCCAAAGTACCAAGTAAAGAAAAACATACCCTATGGCTTGATGAAGAGTTTACCCGAGTACAAGCAATTGATCACCGCACGCCAAGCACTCCAATTTTAGACGGTGAACTGGCCGCATTTGCGCATAACTGGTTAGATACATTATTTAACCAAAAGCAATTTGCTAAAATACACGCGTTTTATAGCTTAACGGCCACACAACAATGGCCAAGCGGCAGAATGGCAACCGGCCTTGCACAAATAAATGGCGTATTTATACAATTTTTTGCCAACTGCCCTGATGCCAAGCTAACCGTCGACCACTTAGCAATTACACCCTTTGATGAGAGCACTACAGATGTAGCAATTCGCTGGTCACTTGCGGGGCATTTTAACCCACAAAGCGATGAACTAAGTGAGCTAAAAAATCTTCCTTATTTTGTGTTAGGCGCCTCACATTTACGCATCAAAAACCAAAAAATCATTGAAGAAGTCACCGTTTTTGACGAAGTTGCGCTACTCGCAAACTTATTTAGAGCACACGCGTTAAATAGCCAAACAGAATTGGAGGTAAATGCATGATCAACGCAATTATCGATTTATACACCAAAGCAGATATTAAAACTATTTCAGGTAAATTGCTGCGCAGTAGTCGCTGGCAACAACATCACTTTACCGCTATGGGTTCATTGCAAGCACAGCCGCTATGGCTTGATTTTTTAGCGCAATATGGTGTATCAGAATTAATATCTAAAACGCACAGTAAAGGCCAGGAACTTGAGACTTTACAACTGGTATTGCAACCAAAAAAATTGCTAAAACCAGTAAGACTTTCATTTGTTATAAAGCACAATAACACCTTCATAAAATCAGTAAAATGTGTTGTTGATACGCTCTTATTGGCTAACAACGAATTTACAAATGGTGAGAGCAATAATACGCTGGTGATCCCTAAGTTACCTAAAAGCGACCCTATTATGGTTAGCGATTTAGACAACCAGCTGCACCCTACTACCTTTCATGCAACGCCCAGCGACATTTGTGAATTACCAACGCAAATTGCCGAAACATTAAATAATTGGTGGCAAATTTGGCAGCTTAATAACTTAGCTAATTTTGAAAGTATCTATACTAAAAGTGCAGACGTTATTCTTGCTGGCAGTAACGAAACACAATCAAAAGATGCACTGTTAAATTGTCATTTAGCGCTTTCACAAAGCCTAAGCAGACGCTACGCTCAGCTAGAAACCGTACAGTTTGACAGCGCCTCAAATCAAGCAACAATTTGCTGGACACTCGATGGTACTTTTAATGCCAAAAACGTACGCGTTCGCCAACAAATACTCACCGTTATTACATTTACTAACACTCTAATATCAAGCGAAGTTATGCAATTTGACACCCTCGCGTTAAATCAGCAATTCGCACTGTAAACACTTATTACTTCCCTTCAAGCGCTCACTGAGCGCTTTTTTTGTTTATAATTTCAACTTTTTTAGGTACATTAAACCTTAAATTAAAATAATTAATGACAATAAATGAAGTACCTCAGTATAGGTATCGTTTTACTTTTAACTGGCTGCCAAGCTACGCCTACATTATGTGAAGTAGAACCCAACGCGCTTTTGTGTGACTCAAGTAGCTATAATGTAGCGACGGTAAATGCATTAACCACATTCGAATCAAGAGCTGGCAGAAAAGCATTCGCACTAGGGAAAACCGAAAATGGTGGCGAGTTTTATGGTTTTTCAGAGGGTTACAGCTCACAATCTAAAGCAAATAAAAGAGCCCTAGATGAATGTAAAAAAAGACTCGCTAAATATGATACTAATGCTCAGTGCGAACTAATTCGATAGCTTTTTTTAAATAAAAAAGCCAGCTAATAAATGTATTAGCTGGCTGAAAGTTATGGTCATTTGACCATTTTAGGAAACCTTAAAACTGATATTTTAAGCTCGCGCCCCACGTACGCGGGTTGCTCCAGTTTGCTTGTACTGAGTTAGCTGGCAAACCATCAACAATTTGTGAATGCACCACGCCACGCGTTAATATAGCTTTGTCGCCAATATTTTTAACATAAGCCTCAATTTGTACGCTGTCGTTTATAAACCAAGTTAGGCGTGCATCAGCCATTAAATGCGCATCTACTCTTACCTCTGGAATATTCGTATCAAACGCGTAGTAATCGTCTAAGTAATTCATTTGAATGTACGGTACTAAGTACGAGTCGCCCCCTAAACTAAATTCATAACGCGCCGAAAGCCCCATGCTGTACTCTGGCGCCATTGCAGGTCGCCAGCCTTCAAAACTAAATTGGCTTGAATTATCGTTTATATCTTGGCGGCCGCCTTGATTACCAAGCGCTAACAACGGACGAAGTTGCTCGTTACCCACAGCGTAACCATCAGCAAATTCGCTATCCAATAACGATAACGTACCGGTAAGCGTTAAATTCTCAATTGGTACCCATTGAAGGTCGGCTTCAAGGCCTTTTGTTTCTACGTCACCGCCATTTTCGTAATACTCAAATGTTGTGGCTGTACCTGCGGACACACATTCTAAAACGGTATCACCCGTTGTTGTATCGTTACATGACGTTGCAAACAACTGTGCTTTTACGTCTTCGTACTTATTCATAAATACCGACACATTTAAACGCATTGCACCATCTAGCAAGTAGCTCTTCATACCCATTTCGTACGAAATAACATCTTCGTTATCATAAAGTGGGTCTGCACCACGTGCTACTACGCGCGAATCGTTTGCACCACCCGTTCTGTAACCCGTGGCTACGCTTGCATACACCATTATGTCTTTGTTTATGTCGTACTCTGCAGCCGCTTTATATAACATTGCAGAATCATCCCAATCGGGAATGGTATCACCAGTAAACGTTTTATCGTCTTGGTTAACACGCAAGCCACCTACAACACGTAAGTCTTCACTAATTTGATAACGTAACTGCCCATACGCTGCGATAGATTTAGCCGTATGTGGGTCGTAATCTGGATTCCCCCACGAAGGCACAACAACAGAGTCTGAAACACCGTCGCCTGTTATATCTGCATGCGATAACCAGCTCCAATCTGCTTCTTGGTCAAAGTAGTAAAGTCCACCAATCCACGAAAAATCAGAATCATCATTATTTGACGCAAACTGTAACTCAGACGATAGAGTTTTTTGGTCATCCTCACGGCCAAAACCACCTACAAAATCAATGCCGCCATCGCTATAGTCGTTGTCGTAGTATTGCTTGCCGTTAAGGGTTGAATAGTTAGTCGTCCACTTAATATCAGCAAAATCGGTATACCACTCAAGTGCTACTGTTGTCGAAAAGCTTTCTTGTTTATCAAGCGAAAAACTATTGCGATAAACATCATATGGGCCAAGATCTTCGTGCTGCGCATCACTTGGCTGATAAATATGCCCAGCTGTAATTGTAGGGTTAGGATCAAATATACCGGAGCCTGGTGACGTTTCGCTTATTTGGTAACCCGCAATTTGCTGATAACCCCAAATAGCTTCTGAGTTTGAGTTTTTACGCGAGTAGTCAAAACGTACCGTTGCGTTAAACTTATCGTTTGGTTGCCACTTAGTGACATTACGCATATAAAACTGATTTTTTTCGCGTAAATCATCCGAAGGTCCTGGAATCACTAAATTATTGATATAGCCATCATGGCGATCAGAAGCCACTACAAAACGAGTCGCGATTGTATCGCTTACAGGAATATTTATAATACCCTCGTAAGCACTGCGGTTATAACTCCCTGTTTCAACTTTTATACTCCCCAGTAAATCGTCAAAAACAGGTTGATTAGTAATTATATTAATACTGCCAGCAAAGGTGTTACGCCCGTATAGAGTACCTTGTGGGCCACGCAGCACTTCTATGCGCTGCACATCCACCAATGCTCCTAAACCAGATGAGGTAGTAGGTACGTAAATGCCATCTTGGAATATGCCTACAATTTGCTCGGCAATACCGGTACCTGCTACACCCACTTCATTAGTACGTGCGCCGCGCATGGCAGGACGAACCTCACCACCAGATGACCCCATACGTAAACCCGGTACAACCTGCTCAAGACCCGTAACATCAATAATACCGGCACGGGCAATATCAGCCTCCCCGAGTGCAGTGATTGATGATGATACTTCCTGTAGATCTTGTGAGCGACGGTTTGCAGTAACGGCTATGCGCTCAATGGCTGGTTCTTTAATTTGCTGCTGAGTTTGTGTTGATGTTGCTTCTTCGGCGCTGTGAGCATTCATTGTGGTTGCTGCAATAGCAGTTGTTACAGCAAAATGAACGAGAGTCCGTGTAAATTTAGCTTTCATTATAATTATTCTCCCGAGTTTAAAACGTGTCTACTTCTCCCCAACTCTACATTTTCAATTATTACAGTAAACAAATTGTATCAATTGAAAATGCATTGATACAAAATAGACTTCGAAGTCAAAAAGATCAACAACTTTCTGCCTAATAATTAACCTTAATAATTAAAAACCACGAATAACAACAACTTAAAATTTAAATATGTATGATTTCGAAATCTAAAAAAAAGGCCAGCAATACAATATTGCTGGCCTTTTAAATAATATCCAATTTTATTAATAACTTAACTTCAGGGCGTGTTGATCTTTGTGGATTGAAATTTGTTCAATCTAGGGGCGATTAAATCGCGGCGCGAGGTTTGTAACCTAGTGGGCTAAGTAAAAACCGAACAACAAAGAGTTAATCGTCCCTAGAAAGAATCCAAAGGGCAGCGCATGTTTGGTCTTTATGCTGCGTTATCGCCTATTCATGGGGAATAACCACACTACATAGGCTCCGCCTTGCCTAAAAACCAAACATACTGCTGCAAATTCACCCACCAAAGTTCAATACGCCCTAGCTGAGTATAAAGCAGTTAAAAACGATAACAGGCTTAAAAGTTGTAACCTATTCTTACACCATAAGTGCGTGGATTAGCATAGTCAGCAGCCGCTACGTTACCGCCAAAGCGAACCGTTCTAAGCAAAATAAGCTCATCACCTGCATTTTGAACATATGCGCGTATGGCCCACTCATTATCGGCCGAATACCATGCAATGCTGGCATCGTATTTTTGATAGCTATCTTGCGTACCAAACGAAAAAGGGAGATCGTTGGTCGTATACGAATCCGATAACTGAATACTGGTAGCAGGCACAATGCGGCCTTTATCACCTAAATCAAACTCGTAACTCGCTAATAGAGTAATGTTATATTTTGGGCTTAACTGCACTTCGTTACCGTCAAGTTGCAGTAAGTTATCTACGCCATTAATGGTCTCTCCGCCTTCTTCAAACACATTTGGCGTAACAAAGTCGCCATAAGTAGAATCTGTAAACGCGGCACGTGCACCTAGGCGCAATGCATCACTTGCCTGCCAATCAATTTCAAGCTCAAGACCAGCTGCATCAATTTCGCCCGCATTACCAAAAAACGATACCGCCGTACCGCCTACATTTTGAAAGCGAGTAGAAAGTAAATCTTCGTATTGGTTGTAATATAAAGAGGCGTTAAATCTTAATGAATTATCAAGCAGCATGCTTTTAAAGCCAACCTCGTAAGCCGTTACTGTTTGCTCGTCGTAGCTATTTTCGCCATTAAAAGCGCCCTGTGCATTACCCGCTAAAAAGCCTGTAGAAACCGTAGCATAAAGCAATTGAGAATTTGTTAAGTCGTGCTCTACGCCTAACTTCCACGTTACTTTACTCCAATCGCCATCTGCGTCTTTAACTTCTAATTCTGAAAAATCGAGCTTGCTTAAATCATTAGTATTTTGACCGTAAATATCCCACTCACGCTTATCATTTGTATACCTTATGCCGGCTATACCGCGTGTATCATCACTAAATGCGTAATTACCTTGAAAATAAGCCGCCGCTGATCGCGTTTCTAACTGAATTTGGTTTAACCAAGGTGCATATTGAAGCGCTTGAGGCTGCGTTGTATCGGGTACATTATCAACCACGGCTCCATAGCTCGCATTTAAAAAAGCGTTGTCTAGGTCCTCTGAAAATAAGTAAATACCAGCCACCCACTCAAAATCACTTTCGTATGTAGAGCTAACTTGTACTTCTAACGAGTTAGTTTTAGATTCAATCGCATTTCCATCAACTGTAGTTGCATACGTCGAAAAATCACCATCGGTAAGGCGCGTTTCTTCATAATCCATTGAGGCTGCAATTACTTTTAAATCAACCGACTCAAGCGACCAGTTTAACTCGGCGCTAATACTTACATCGCTTACATCGCGTGATGGCTGATAATCAAACTGCTGAGTAAATGGGTCTGACGATACACCTTGTGCAGTATCAAGCCCAGGCGTTGCTACATTATCTAAGCCTGCACCAAAGCGACCACAATTACTGCCACACACATCATCGCGACCAATTCGCTCAGTTAATGGTGCCGACAAGCTTGTTTTACCTGTCGCTGGGTTTATAGGAACGCCTAAAATATGATAGCCAAATGCACCGCCGCCATTTGATTCGTCCTGCCATGTTTCTACTTTTACATTTAAATTTACATCATCGTTAAACTCAGTAAATATTTGGCCACGTAAAAAATACATATCAGCATCTTTTAAGCCTGCTGATTCATTAAACGAATTCTCTACGTATGGGTCGCGTATTTCTCGCACCCCAGTAAAGCGTACTGCGGTATCATCGGTTAAAGCGGCATTAAAAAAGCCTTCACCACGTAAATGACCATAATTACCAAATGTTGTAGCCATACCGCCTTCGGTAATATCAAGCTCTGGCTTTTTAGCTATTACATCAATTGCTCCACCAAATGAATTACGACCAAACAGCGTACCTTGCGGCCCACGCAAAACCTCTACCCGCTCTAAATCTACAAAACCAGCAAGTGCTTGCCCATGACGAGGGCGATAAACGCCATTAGAATAAAACGCAATGGCAACATCGTTAGCTTCTACTTGCTCTGTTCTGGCACCGCGCATGGCGGGGCGAGCATCACTGCCCGACACACCCGACTTTAAACCTGGCGCTAGGCTATCAAGGCTTAAAATATCAGTTATGCCATTTTCTAGTAAATCTTTAGCCGATACCGCAGTAACTGCCAAAGGCACCGACTGAATACTTTTAACCCGCTTAGTAGAGGTAACAGAAATAACCTCCAACTCTTTGTTAGGGTTTAACTTTGCTTCTTGTGAAAATACAGATGCTGAGCCTAATAACGCCGTATTTACAGCAGCAAAAATAAGTGTTTTACGTAAAATATTCGTCGTCATGAGATAAATTCTCCACCTGTTGAAATGAATTTTATTAAGCATTTATGGACGCTATGCCCCACCATCACATTCTTATTATTTATAATTATTAAAAACGCGATATTTAAATGACTATTTTTTCGACTCATAAAAACTACCGTTTTTTGCATTCGAATGCAACAGCGATTAATGCAACTTTTACATGTAACTAACACGCGTTATAAAAACAAAAACACAAAACTCATTCAAGCAACTAATAATAAACAAAATTTAATTTTTACAGCTGATTTAAAGTTACTGGTTTGATCAGTTTAATATAGGGAATTTAAACAAAGAAAGGAGGGGAAATACAAACAAAGCGCACCATTTGGACTTCGAAGTCTAAATTGTATTAAAGATCTACTTTAAACATCAGCACATAATTAATTTTCAATTAAGTGCTGACTATTCATAGCATAACTAGTTAGTAGCTTTTAGTTAATCTGAGGATCTATTCACTACTTTGGGATTGCTGAATAAGTAATAACAGCTCTGCAGTGGCGGTTGCATCGGCAAGTGCTCGGTGATGGCTGGTTAAATTTAAATTAAAGTGCGATGAAAGATTGCCCAGCGAATACGACTTTAAGCCTTTAAACGCTTTGCGCGACTCAACCACTGTGCACATTTTTGGCATTTTAAAAAAGTGCCCTGCCATCTCGCATTCTTTTTTAATAAAGCCGTAGTCAAAATTAACGTTATGGGCTACAAAAATACTGCCTGCAAGTTTATCTAACAATGGCTGTGCTATTTCGGCAAATACAGGGGCATTGCGCACCATGCTGTCGCTAATACCGGTTAATGACGTTATAAATCCGGGTATGTGCCGCTGTGGATTTACAAGTGTCGTCCAGGTGTCTATTACTTTGCCGTGCTGTACTTTTACAAGGCCAATTTCGGTAATGCGGTTACCGCCTTTTAAGCCACCCGTGGTTTCTATATCGACCACACTGTAAATACGGTTTGGATCTACAAACCATTTAACAGCGGTAATGTGTACCTCAAAGCCCACATTTTTTAAGTTATCAATGGTGGTTAATTGGTTGCGCCTAAGTTTGTCGCCCGGTGCTTTTACTTCTTCAAAATGTACTTTGCCATTATTGATAACCATTAAGTCGGGGTAGCCGTCTTTTAGTTGTAAATAATGCTTACTCATATTGGTTAAATGAGTAATTAATGCCTCATGCGGGCTATTTAAAATGAGTGCTTCTAACGGTTGTAGTAGCTCTTGGTGCCATCTAAATAAACCATTAGGTTGATCAAAGTATTGCGCTGCATTTTTGCATACTAAATTAAGTAATGCTTGCGACGTTTGGCACTGCGCTAAGCGCTCATCTATTTGTGTTTGCTGCGCTTCATAAAAATTACCAAGCCTTAATACTTGCGGATAAATATCAAACTCATTACATGGCGGGTAAGGCGACTCTACAAATAACTCGTGCCAAAATACTAAACCAAACAAACTTTGCCAAAGCGTGTTTTCGGTATTAAATACAGCCATACCTTGGCGAGTATAATAATCGTTTACGCCCTGCTCTACTTCACCTCGGTACAGTTCATCTATTTCTAGCACGCACTGGGTATCGCTAAGCATGGCACTTAAACGCGACCGTGTTTTTTTATTAAACTTACGCATTAAAAAATCGTCAGCAAAATAAAGTAAATCATCAGTAAGCGGATTTTCAATAATCGCTTCTAATCGTGCTTTTACCCACTCTTTATTACCAAGCCTGTATTGCTCTCTTATTTGAATTTCTTGTGCTTCGCTATCATCCACGCACCCTTCAAGTAAGCTAAAAGCAAGTTCGCTATCAACTGCCTTTAGTTGCCTATAAAGCCTTACTAATAATTTGTTTTTTAACGCAACAGCAATGGCACCGTGCGCGGCTTGCATTAAAACCTGCGGCGCTAAAGCAACGTAATCGCTCTCATCGGTTATATTTTTAAATGCTAACCGATAACGGTTTAATAAATAGTTTGATTGCGCTTCGTCAAGCGTTTCAAAGCGCGACAAACTCTCGCTGTGCCCTTCGCGCGTAGCGGTTAAACCTAAATCTCGCATTACAAAACGGTTTTGATGATTCACATCACCACCGCTTAGTTTGCCTGCAAATAAAAACTCAAAATACTCGTAATAATCACTGCGGTTATTAATTACATATTGGCTATAAAGCGGTGCAAGCTCATGTGGGCATGCTTTAAAAAACTCACGAGCAATATCCACCAGCGCGCCTTTAGCGGCGCTCTTTTTAAAGCTTATTTGATCAGGATAGTTACTTAGCAACTCAAGCAAGGCTGGTTTGGTTAAGTGAGCCAAAAGCTGCGAGTAATGCTGCTCGTTTGGCTCAAATAAAATACCGGCTTTTTTTAGCGTATAAATAGCCTGATGCGGCGAGGTAATTTCTTCATAATTTAGCGATTGCGCTTGCACCAAATAAGGCTTACGCGAATACACACGCGCCAACATGCACTGGCTTTGCTCATCTAGCTGATTAATTTTATTAATAAATTCACTATGTTTAGGCTCAAGTAAATGCATGCATTTACTTGTTACAAACTCAATAAGCTCTCTAAAATGCGCTAAATAGTATTTTGCTGGTAATTCTTTTTTCATAACATCGCCATAACTGTATATAAAAACAGTATCTAGCATTTATGCTAATTATTCAATCTTAAACTTGTAATCAATAATGCTTATAGTTCCATCTTACGCCCCATACACTACCAGCAAACTATCGCTATGCGTTGCAAAAGCGGCGCTGCCCGCACATGGTTAGTAGCCGCACTTATTTCATATTCAACATATATACAAAAGAGGACGTGTATACTATATGCCTAGTGCAAAGCACTCAACCAAAAGTACTGGCTATAAAACTGCACTATGATTATTTTAATAGGTTTGAGTTATAAGCAAAAGGTGACAACATTAACCTCTTATTATGCTCTTTTGAACGACTCTTTGGTGGGGAGATTTTGTCCAAAATATCCTCACCCAAATCAAACCTCGATTGATTTATTATAATTACCCCGCCATTAGTTTTTAAATGCTTAATTTTTTCTATTGGGAAAAGTAAAGCTTTTACCACATAACCATCTTTGACAATTACTAATATAAATGTGTCCATTTTTTCTAGTTTGGATTTATTTAAAGTGCATTGGTAAGATTTGCTATCTGCATTTCTTGATTTAATTTCAATTTTTCCATAATGCTTTGAAAAAGCATCAAAACCTTTTTGACAATTATCAGCAAGCTCTGCTTCAAGTTGCTGTGCAACTAGCTTCTCAACGTACTCACCTGTTACTCGAGCAACACTTTTAAACCCATTTTTTGATAATAGCTGGATTGCCTGAGCAATTTCTTTTTTAATCAATGAAGTAATCTCCAAACCCACTTTAAAACAAAACAATAATCAGTTGTTTTAGATGCACTTTAAAATGCCTTATTAGCCATTTTACAGTGCACCAACCATTTTTTTGAATTTATCGCGATTTCGTCGACGAGATGCCAGTTCTGTAATTAAAAAACTTAAACACGCTTGTAAGCTTTCTGCTTTATCGAGGCATTCTTCATCAGTTAAACTATGTACACCTTCACTAAGTAAACTATAAATTTTACCTAATGGGTTTAAGCCCTCTGGTTTTAAGTATTCAGGAAGTGCTTTATTGGCAACCTTAATTTTATCACTCATTGGAGATTCTTTGCGAAGTTCAGCAATTGCTAAATTGATTGGGTTTTCTGTATCTTCAGTATTTAAATCAGAAACTAAAAGATCTAACAGATTAGAAATATTCAATTCCACTATTCTTCGAAAGTAAGCAAAAGCAGCAATCCCATAGCCATTATTAAGGGAAATTAAAGCCTTTTCATAATATTCAGCATCTTGTTTGAAGAATTTTTGTAGTTTACTGTCTCTTTCAATTTTTTTGCGAGGACGTTGGCCGTACTTTTGTACCTTTACGATATCGTCATTTACTATTTGCTCGACCAAAAAAGTGTGACTTTCATTTTTACAGGATACGCAGGTGTAAATCAGACAAGAAGTTCCTGATTTTAAGTATTCAATATTTCTACCACTCAATCCACCTCTAGGCCTTAAATCGTGAAATGGCCTAGCTTGCTCACATACTTCACAAAACTCATCAATTTCAGATATCCATAAACTCGTTCTTAATTTTTTAGGTTGAGAAAAGGTTTTCCACGAATATAATGATGCGTTTTCTAGAAAATTTTTTATTATTTCATCTGATAAAACTTCCATAACACTCCAATAATTGAAATACAGTTAACAGCTTATCGAACTCCGTTTCTCTGGTTTATAACACAGTAAAACGGCTTAAATTACATGCCTTCATAGTTCCACTTATAATTACCTTTGTAAACAGTTGATTAAGGTAGCGGAAGTAACGATCTGTTATTTTCCACTAAAGCGAAGGTTAATAATGTTATTGCACATAATCCTGCGGTTTTATATTTATTGGGTTAAATTTATGCTCTGTAACGCCCAATTATTGCTGCGACTTTAGCTACGTAGTATTACCTTTTATTATAACTAATTTATTTAAATTCCTTTTTAGAATATCAAAAATTAGCTATTGTCCGCCCATTCCAACTTTATGTGTCTACTAAAATGAAAAAACAGTTAATATCAGGCTTGGCTTTAACGTGCGCGTTGGGTTCGTTCAGTGCATTTGCTACTAATGGTTATTTTACTCACGGCTACGGCATGACCCACAAAGGCATGGCTGGCGCAGGTGTAGCACTGTCAGAAGAGTTAATGTCTGGCGCTAATAATCCTGCTACTTTTTTACCAAACGGAACACAGCTATCTCTGGGCTTGGAGCTTTTTTCACCTGATCGAAAATACACTGCATCGAAAGTAGATACTTTTTACCCTGACGCTTTTTATCTTGAAGCAAAAACACAGAAAAGCGACAACTCCGTATTCGCAATTCCAGAATTTGCTATTGGCCACCAATTAAATGAAAAAGTAAATATTGGCTTATTAGTGTATGGCAATGGCGGTATGAATACCGAGTACGGCGCAGAGTCCTCTCCTGAAGGAACCTTTTATGGTGGTACGGCAGGCGTGGATTTAAAGCAGCTCTTTATTAGCCCAACGGTAAGCTATGAATTGAATGAACAAACACGCCTTGGTGTGTCCCCTATTTACGTGGTGCAACAATTTGAAGCGCAAGGGCTTGGAAACTTTGCTCCTTTTTCGCAATCACCAGAAGCGCTTACAAATAATGGTACCGATACAAGCACAGGCCTAGGCATTCAACTGGGTATTAGCCAAGATATAAATTCGTCATTAAGCTGGGGGGCAAGTTACCGCTCATCAGTGTCTATGCAAGAGTTTGATAGCTATAAAGGTTTGTTTGCAGAGCAAGGCGGGTTTGATCTGCCAAGTTCGTTTCAAATTGGTGCAGCTTATAAACTTACACCTAGTAATCAGGTGGTATTTGATTGGCAAAAAATAAATTACAGCGAAGTAAAAAGTATTTCAAACCCAGTCGATAACTTGATGTCAGCGCCTTTAGGAGCTAACGCCGGCGCTGGATTTGGCTGGAACGATATGACTATTTATAAGCTTGGCTATCAGTGGCAGCGTACATCGCAACAAAAAATTCGTTTTGGGGTGTCTTACACCGAGCAACCTATTCCTTCGTCGCAAGTTATATTAAATATTTTAGCGCCGGGCGTTCAAGAGTGGCATTTTACAACGGGCTTTAGCCATTCTTTTACCAACAAGGTACAATTAAACGCTATGGCTTTTTATTCGCCAGCTAAAAAAGTAACGGGCGCTAACTACTTAGCGCCAAATCAACAACTATCAATCGAAATGAAACAAACCGGTTTAGGTGTTTCTATTGTTTGGGAAATTTAAAAAATGGTAACAGAATTCACCCCCGTATCGGCTGCAATAGGCGGTGCATTAATTGGTATAGCGTGTACGTTATTACTGGTTTTATACGGAAAAATTGCAGGCATATCGGGCATTGTTAAGTCTGTATTTGCTAAAGCAAATTCGGGCTCGCGTTGGCAGTTATACTTTATTTTAGGATTGTTGTTGGCAGGTGTAGCTGTAAGAGTATTTGCTCCTTCTTTATTAGAGGGCGAATTACAGTTGCCGCCTTGGCTTATTATTGTTGCGGGGCTTTTAGTTGGCGCTGGTACAACTTTAGCTAATGGGTGCACAAGTGGCCATGGTGTGTGCGGCATGTCGCGCTTTTCTACTCGCTCTTGGGTTGCAACATGCACATTTATGCTTGTCGCCTTCATTACAGCAAACCTTGTAGGATAAATAATGAAAGCAATTATGATGGTTGTTATAGGCTTTATATTTGGCTTAGGACTTATTATTAGCGGGATGACAAACCCCGCTAAAGTGATTAACTTTCTTACCTACGGGAACCAATGGGACGCAAGCTTAATTATAGTGATGGCTGTTGCCATGCTAATAATGATGCTTACATGGTTATGGGTTGCAAAAAAAGAGAAGCCACTTATTTCAGGCACATTTAATTTAAGTGATTTAAAAAAAGTTGATTCGCGCTTAATTATTGGCTCAGTACTTTTTGGTTTAGGATGGGGTTTAAGTGGCATATGCCCAGGCCCGGGCTTGGTTCAATTGGTATCTCTTAAAATGGAGTTTTTATTGTTTTTTGCAGCCGTGCTAGGCGGTATGTGGTTAGCCAAAAAAGTATAATATTTGCTGCCGACTAAACTCGGCAGCTACTTTACCCAAACAAAGGTACATAACTTGCTGCAATATATATAAAACTATATTGAACAGGTTTAAGTTATGCTAAATAAAGCGCTGGAATTTTCTAACAGCACACCTTGGTTAAGCGCAGCGTCCTCCCTTTTACTTATAGCTATACTACTGTTTTTAATTCGTTTTTTTGTAATGTACTGGCTAAAAAAATGGACTTCAAAAACCAAATTTATATTCGATACTTTACTAATAGAGTCAATATCTAAGCCGCTAACACTGTGCACAATTATTGTGCTACTCACCATTTTAGAGCACGACACCTTCATTATTAGTACTTCTATTTCTCAACAGATCCCTTTTAATAGCATTAATATTGTATTAGCGCTGCTTGCACTTATTATGTTTTTAGACCGCTTTATTATTGGCACTATTAATTACTATGGCGAACAATCTGCCGTGGTTTTTAATTCCAAAAGCATAATTAAAGGCGTGATACGCGTTACATTATCGTCAGTAGGATTACTGGTGTTAATGGGCACGTTAGGTATTTCTATTACGCCTATTATTGCCTCGTTAGGAATTACATCACTGGCTGTTGCCCTTGCTTTGCAACCTACCCTCGAAAACTTTTTTTCTGGCGTGCAGCTAGTAATAGATAAACCTATAAGGGTGGGTGATTTTATTGAGCTTGAATCTAAGGAGCAAGGCTTTGTTGATCATATAGGCTGGCGATCTACATGGGTTAAAATGCTACCCAACAATATGATTATTATACCTAATAGCCAATTATCTAAGTCGCGTATTATTAATTACTTTTACCCTGAAAAAGAGCTAAGCGTGCCTGTTGATATAAGCGTGCATTACGATTCAGATTTAGAATTTGTTGAGCAAGTAACACTTGAAGTGGCTCGTGAAATACTTATTTCACACGAATGGGGTGTTGATGATTACAATACCTTTGACAGATCAAGTATTAACTTTACGGTTATGCTGCGCGCAAAAGAATACTTTAATCGCTTTTGGGTTAAATCTGCTTTTATAAAAGCCCTGCATAAACGCTATAAAAAAGAAGGTATTGTAATCCCCTTCCCTATTACGGCTATTAACACGACTCAAGAAGCAGCTAAATTTAATAGTGATAAAAAGGAGCAAGGCAACACTTAAAAAAAGCGCGAGTAACTCTCGCGCTAATAAGTATTAAAACTTGTAAGTTATTTGCCCAATAATTTCACGAGGGCTGCCAGGAAAGTGGCCGTTCCGCTCACTAAACCCACTTACAGCATATTCTTTATCAAACAGATTATTAATATTTACACTCAATAACACGTTATCAAAGCGACTCGTCCAGCTCATATCAAATACGGTAAATGGTTTTACTTTTTGACCACTTGTACTAAGTTGCTCACTTACGTAATTTGCACCAAAGGCAATTGATGAATCAATCGAATCCAGTGCGTAGCGAGTCCATAAACCTGCCTGGTGGCGTGGTGCATTAGCAAAGCGCGAACCATCTCCAAATGTATTTGAAAGCGTATCACCCGTTACGCCGTCTACCACTTGCGTATCGTTGTACGCGTAGTTAGCCGTTACGGTCCAGTGCTGCGACAAATCGCCAACTAAAGTTGTTTCAAATCCTCGGCTTTCTACTTCACCTATATTTAAAAGTGCAGCAATGCCATCCCCCGCGCCAGTATCGTCAGGGTTGCTCATTACCACGTTTTCTTTATTAATTTGGTAAATTGCAAAGGTGCTCATTATTTTGCCGTCAAGCCATTGGTTTTTCATACCCAGTTCGGTTTGCTTGCCGGTTTCTGGTTCTAAATTACCTTCGCCCTCTACATCTTCTTGGTCGGCTGACGATGTAGGGTTAAAGCTCTCTGAGTAGTTAATATATACCGATGTGTTTTCTACTGGCTGATAAGTAACAGCAACGCGCGGCGTTATGTCGTTATCTGAGTAACTAAAACCAGTTTCTTGATTAAACTCTTTAAAATGGTCATAGCGCAAACCTGCAATAATTGTCCACTGCTCGCCTACGCTAATTACGTCTTGTGCATACACACCAAATCGGTCGGTATCAACGCCATCGCGGTTCATGTCGGTAAGGTTATAAGTGCTTGGGTCGGTTTCACCGTAGTTTAAATTAAAAATATTTAAATTAGCGACGCCATCGGCCTCATATCGGGCACGTAAGTAGTCATATTCGGTATCAACGGTGTGGTAATCACCACCAAATAAAAACTGATGGGTTAATTGTCCTTGTCCAAAGTTATAAACAAAGTCGGTGGTTAAGCTTGCTTCTTTATTGGCACGAAATTGCTTACGGTATTCTCGTTTGATGGTTTCGTCATCAATGTTTGCTTCGCCATCACCATTTACATCTACCCAGCTTTGCGACTCATGGTAGGCTTGGTCTCGCTCGTTATCCATGTAGCGAAACGTAGTACTTAAAGAAAAATCATCATTAAAATAATGGCTAAGTTCTGCTTGAAGCACCAAAGCTTCCATATTTTGATAATCAACCGCTTCATTAGCGTTATAACTTGGGTCAACTAAAAAGTTGCCGTTGTCATCTACCGGTACGCCCCGTAAGCGGTTACCGCCCAGGTCTTGTTTTATGTAGTCAACACTTGTGGTTAAGGTTGTTGAATCACTTAAATCAAATAACAATCCGCCTGTTAGCTCGGTATTAGCTGAGTCTGCATTGTTACGAAAGCTGTCTTGCTCTTCATAATAACCACCCAATCTATAAGCCATTGTATCGTTTAAACCACCCGTCATATCGAGTGATGCACCACGGGTGTTGTAATTACCCAAAGTAAGCTTTAATTCGCGTTTTTGTGTGTAGCTTGGCTTTTTAGTTACGTAATTAATCATCCCACCAGGTTCGCCACCGCCATACAAAGCAGAGGCAGGCCCTTTTAATACTTCAACACGTTCTACATTAAATAACTGCGGTACACCAAAGCCCGAATATGGGTCGCCACGCACACCATCGTAAAATACATTTGCGTCATCTCTAAAACCACGAAAAGTTACGCCTGAGTAGCTATATTCGCTCACTCCCGCAATAGATCGGTACAAATCGGTAATGTCACGCGCTGCTTGGTCAATAATAAGTTGCTCGGTTAATACCTGCGCAGATTGCGGAAGCTTAATAAGATCTAAATTAGTTTTAGTCCCAATTTTACTTTCGGTTTCTAGGTAAAATTGCTGGGCACGGCCAGTTACTTCAATAGTTTCAATGTCGTCGTTTTGTTGTGAAAAAGCTATATTAGAAAAAACAGATAAAGACGCAGCAATACTTAATGCCAAATAATTAGGGTTAAACATGATAATTCCTGGGAGAAGTGTAGATAGCTAACAACCTAAATGATAACTTTTATCATTTTCATAATCAACACAAGGGCGGGTTTAATACATCTAAATATTAGAACTAATATTACTTAAAACAGAGCGCTAGCCCTTTTATTGCAGTTAAAATAAAACCCCTACTGCACTAAATGCGGTAGGGGTTATTAAGTAGTTCTTAAATTAGTTTTAGCGTGTAATTTACCCAGCAATATTGCTAATTTGAATTACTGGAGACACGTTAGTAAAGTTAACTAAATCAGCGGCTATTGCCTCTTGATGAGGTGCAAAGGCTTGCTGAAAAGATTCTACCGATTCAAACACTAAATGCCCCATAGCAATATAAGTTGGCGCTTCGCCCGGTGCGCCACCTGCTAAACCTGCATCTGCACTACTTGATATAAGCGCTTTACCAACTAACTCTGCAACTAGGGGTAAATGTGTTTTACAGTAGTAGTCCATATCGAAAGTAGCACTTTCATTATTTGGGTATAATACGCTTACTTTAATCATTACATTCTCTCTTTTATTTACTAAAAAATTTAAAGCTGTGCTAATAAACAGCTTTACAAACTAGTGTTCAAAGCGTCTTTAAAATAGTATGAATCATACTTAAGTAAAAAGCGCATAAGTGAGCAGTCGCTCAATTATGTAGCATTCATGCTCATAGCGCCAGTAATTTGATTGCAGTGCTTATTTTAATTAAGGTGATACTTCGCTAATTTACTTAAGTGCGGGTCGTTTTTTAAAAGGTTTGGGCGGCAAAGACTCTACAAAGTTAACGCACGTATTTACCCAATATGCTAAATCAGAATCAGACTCAAAACCTTCAGGCAAAATATAAACCAAGCCCTTAACTGGTTTTACTGTAAGGTCGCTCTTCTAATCCTCTGTCAAACGCCATTTAGTGCCTATATTTTTAATAAGCACATTACACACTTAATAACGGTAATAGCACTTAAACCTAAGTGAATAAAATAATAAAAGGTGGTTGGGAAAGGTATACAAAGAGTAGGTATAAAATTATTTTGGACTTACAGTTTATATCAAACCGCACTAATCAAAGCTGATTGAGCTGACACTAGTGCGGTTCAAAAGTAAGTATAAAACTAACTAATTCAATTTTAATAAACCAAAATGCTTATGCAGACAGTTGCACTTGAGCATCTGCTGCAGATACTTTTTTCATGCTGCCTTGTTGTTCAAGACGAATATGCCAGCTAAACGCTTCTTCAAGTAAATGAGGGGTGTGGCCACCACGCTCACAAGCGCGATTGTAGTAATCTAACATATCGTCACGGTAATCTGGGTGCACGCAGTGCTTAATGACTTGTATTGCTCGCTCACGCGGCGCTAAACCGCGTAAATCAGCTAAGCCTTGCTCGGTTACTAAAATATCAACATCGTGTTCGTTATGATCAACATGACTGGCCATAGGCACTACGCTTGAAATAGCGCCATTTTTAGCAATCGATTTAGTCACAAATATTGCTAAATGAGCATTACGAGCAAAATCACCAGAGCCACCAATACCATTCATCATTCGTGTGCCACAAACATGTGTTGAATTTACGTTGCCATACATATCAAACTCAAGCGCGGTGTTTATTGCAATAATTCCCAAACGGCGCACTATTTCAGGATGGTTAGAAATTTCTTGAGGGCGTAACACTAGCTTGTCTTTGTATTGTTCTAAATTATTAAATACTTGCGCATTACAACGCTCCGATAAAACAATTGAGCTGCCCGATGCAAAACTAAGCTTACCTGCATCAATTAGGTCAAACGTCGAATCTTGTAGTACTTCAGAGTACATTGTTAGGTCTTTAAAGTCAGAATCGAGTAGTCCCATCATCACAGCATTTGCAATGTTACCAATGCCTGCTTGTAGCGGTCCTAAATTAGCTGGCAATTTATTTTGAGCCACTTCTTCTTTAAAAAAGTTAACTAAATGGCGCGCAATAGCGGCGGTGTCTTCATCAGGGTCGGTAACGGTAGAAAACGAGTCGCTTTGGTTAGTAAAAACAATACCAACAATTTTTGCAGGATCGATAGGAATTGCAGTGCTGCCAATTCTATCATCTACTTTAACTAACGGCATTGGTTGACGAGTAGGACGATACGAAGGAATATATATGTCATGCAAACCTTCAAGATTCGGGTTATGCAGCATATTAATTTCAACAATGACTTCTTTGGCAAAAATAGCAAAACTGGCTGAATTACCAACCGATGTAGTCGGCACAATATGCCCTTTTTCGGTAATGGCAACGGCTTCAATAACAGCCACATCAGGCATGGTTAATTGATGGTTACGTAAATGCTCAACTGTTTCAGATAAATGCTGATCAATAAACATTACTTCACCGTTATTAATCGCTTTACGTAAAGTGCTGTCTACTTGAAAAGGCATACGACGCGCTAAAATGCCCGCTTCTGTTAATAGCTTGTCGAGATCATTACCTAATGACGCACCCGTCATTAAATTTATTTTGATTGGATTTTTTTTGACTTGCTCAATTAATGCTCTGGGTACTGCTTTAGCTTCTCCGGCGCGAGTGAAACCACTCATCCCTACAGTCATTCCATCTTTAATAAATTGGCTTGCTTGTTCTGCCGGCATCACCTTGTCGTGCAGGTTACTATTGCGAATACGTTCCAAGTGCATACTGAGCTCCTCTCTAAATTTGACATTATTCTAATCCTAACTTCGTACTACACAATCTAGACTTAAGTCGTATTTACGAACCGAGGATGAGCAACATGTTTAAAAGGGAGGCTAATTTACTTTTAATTAATACTATCATGTAGTTATTAGTAATATTTTTAACAAAAATGACATAACAATCTATAAAGTAATTTATAAAGTAATCTATAAATAAATAGTATTATTTAATTAGAGGAATTCTTTTTGAGGAATTAAGTTTATTAGTTCAAACACCCAAATGAGGAATTTGGGTGGCAGTCTTACCAGCCACATCTCGGCACACACGTCACAAACTGTGGCTGCTCCCTTCCGGGCCTGACCAGGTTCGCCTGCTAGTGTTGCGAGAGGACCAATAAGACTACCATTGAGGGCCTTGGTTGGCGCGGGAGGGATTATCTCTACTTTTGCTCTGTTATTCAAGGGATAATCTAAAAAGAAAGTGCGATTGCATACTTCATATACAATCGCGGCGTATTTAGCTATTTTAGTGCGTATTAATTGTTCTCTAACTGCGCTTTTATATTACGTAATGCTGCTTTTACTTTTTTCATGTTTTCTGGACCCATACGTAAAAGCTGCTTTTGTGCATCTGGTAATTGCTCCCACTCCGAAAACGCATACTGGTAAGTTACTGAATCACGAAGTAACGGCAAGTCACCTTCAGGCTCTGGCGTATCAAGTAATAAATCGATTGCATCGGTTAGCGTTTGATTAAATTCGTCATCGCCGTAACCAATTTCACTGTATGCATTATTAATAAGTGGCTTGTACTCTTCGTACATGCGAACGGCTTGCGCTGCACTCATACTGGTAAATATTTTCACATACGGTGTATAACGCTCGTAGCTGTTAGGGTTAATAGTTAAGATATCACCTTCATTCACGCTAAATTTTTCTTCTGGCTGTACAACAGGCATGTGTTTTTTAGCTATTTTTCCTTTTGCTAAGTTATCTACATATACCACACCACGACGAATAACATCGTCGGTCACCATTAAGCTCATTACTGAGTCGCTTAGGTACTCGTCCATTTTAGCAACAACAACTGCATCACTTTCGTTAAGCGTTGGTAGTGGCTCTACTTCTGGCACAGGCTCACTTGGACTTTGTGCTGGTACTTCAAGCTCTGCTGGCTTTTCTGGATTTACAGACGGCGCATTTACCACGGGGTCGTTCTCGGGTTTAAGCTCCATCATAGGTTGTTCTTTAACTGTGGGCTCTACCTCAGTGCGTGTTGCTTGCTCGTCACTGGGTGTTAGCAATACGAAGGCGGCCGCACATGCTACGACTATTAAAATAATAACGGCGAAAAGAATATTGTTATTAGGTGGACGTTTTTGAACATCTGATGCTTCTGGTTTATCTGACATACGAACTCCATAAAAATTAAAATGCGATATCACTTAGAGTACGCTAAGTGGATTAAATTCATTCTTACACAAATACTATTACATTTTATAATACGGCAATTATAGCAAAGTAAGTTAAGTACTAAATTGGGTGATTAAACAATGTAATAAGTATTAGGGCAGTTATCCTTTGATTCTTCTAGCTTAAAGACTTACAGTTAATAAATAAAGTAAAGACGTAGAACAGTTTAACCACCAATATGAAAATCAAGCAAGTCGATCCAGAAAAACCAAAAATTGCCTTATTACTCACAGGTGGTGGCGCACGTGCTGCTTATCAAGTGGGTGTCCTTAAAGCGCTAGCTCATAGTATGCCTCGTACTGCTCCATTGCCATTTAGAGTAATAAATGGCACCTCTGCTGGGGCTATTAACTCAGCTGCGTTAGCATGTTACGCCTCCTGTGCGCATTTGGCTGTACGAAAGCTTGAATCAGTTTGGAAAAACTTTTCAACCTCTATGGTCTATAAAAGTGATTTTTTAAGCGTATTTGGTCATATTGCGCGTAATATTTTAACGAGCTTTCAGTCAGAACATATTAACCATCCACCAGCGAGCTTGCTAAACAACCGCCCTCTGCGTGGTTTATTAAACGAAATTTTAGATTTACACCGCATTGAGCGCAATTTACATCGTAATTATTTAGATGCGCTGTCTATTACGGCTTCTAGTTATACCACGGGCGACTCTGTTGCGTTTTTTCAATCAAATACACAAACATCATGGCAACGCGCTAAACGCGAAGGCCAAGCTACGCGTATTAACGTTGAGCATTTAATGGCATCGAGTGCCATCCCTATGGTGTTTCCAAGTGTAAATATTTATAACCATTACTTTGGGGATGGCTCTATACATCAACTTTCTCCGCTGAGTCCGTCGATTCATTTAGGCGCTGAAAAAATATTTATTATTGGGGTCGACCAACCCAAAGAATTACACCCACCGGGTTACTCGCCACATTATCCGGGTCTATCTGCTGTTGCAGGGCATTTACTCGATAGCGTATTTACCGACACAATGCAGTCTGATTTGGAGCGTTTGGAACGTGTTAATCGCACTTTAGGACTATTACCTGCACGCGATAAACACCAAGAGCTAAAACAAATTGATACCTTTGTTATTAACCCTTCGCAAAACTTTAATGCTATTGCTGCGCAGTATTACGACGATATGCCGTGGGCGATTAAAGTATTGCTGCGTACAATCGGTGTTAAAAAACATTCGCAATCGAGTTTAACCAGTTACCTATTGTTTGAAAAACGCTACACCCAGCATCTAATGCAAATTGGCTATGAAGATGGCATGGCGCAGTTACCTAAAATGCGTGAGTTTTTAGAGTTAGATTAAGCCCAAACAGGCACGTTATTCTATTCCGTCGAGCAGGTAGTGCTCTACCCGCTCTACTCGCCTTGGTTTACCTTGTAGTACTAAAACGTCGTTAGCTAACAAGGTTGTTTGCGCTGATGGCGTGTCTATTTCGGCTCCTTCTCTGCGCAGTGCTTTTACGAGTACTCGACGTTTTTCTAAATTTAGATCTTCAATTGTTTTATTAACCGCATAAGCTTTGCTTGGCAGCGCAACTACATGTAAGTATTCTAATCGTTCACTTGAGGCATCTTCGCTATCTTTAAAATACCCTGCGTAAAAGCTTTGCATTAACGGATAACGATTACGGCGCTCTTTACTTACTCTACGCACAATACGCGTCATCGGTACGCCCGACATAGACAACACATGCGACACGAGCATTAAGCTCGCCTCTAACGACTCTGGCACTACTTCGGTTACGCCTAGCCCTTTTAAATAATCTAACTGGCTATCGTCACGGGTACGAATGAGTATTTTAACGTTGGGCGCTATTTGTTTTATGGCATCAATAACAACTTGTGCGTGATCAAGCTCTGTAAAAGTAATAATAACCAAGCGAGCTCGCTCTACTCCTGCGCATTTTAAAATATCTTTTTGTTTAACATAGCCAAATATAACAGGCTCACCCGCCGCTTTGCCTTCTTGTACTAAAATTGGGTTACTTTCAATGGCAACGTAGTCTATTGCTTCGGGCTTTAAAAAACGCGCTATAGTTTGCCCAACTCGCGAAAAACCACAAATAACAACATGGTCGCTATAAAGTGTACTACTTTGTGGCTCTGCTTCTAATGCTAAACTTGGACGATCGAGTATGCCCAAACGCTTTAAAATAAATGGCGTTTTATCAATCAAAAATGGTGTAAATGCCATTGATAACACACCAAGGGCAATTAAAAATGAAACTTGCTCTGAGTTTAATAACTGATGCTGGCCAGCAAGTGCGATAAGTACAAAACCAAACTCCCCCATTTGCCACAGCATAATGCCACAGGCGAGCGAGTCTTGGTTTCGCTCATGCATTAGCCGCGCACTAAGTGCGACTACTGTAATTTTTAATACGAGTAACCCAAGCAATGCGCCAATAATTATTACTATATGCGCCAGTACAAATAAAATATCCAACTGCATACCCACAGTGACAAAAAACAGCCCCATTAAAATATCGCGAAATGGACGTATATCGGCCTCTAACTGATGCCTGTAATTGCTCTCACCTAACATCATTCCCGCTAAAAAAGCGCCCAATGCCATAGACAAGCCAAACATATACGTTAAAAAGCCCGCAAATAAGGCGACTAATATAGTGGTAAGCACAAACAACTCATCGGTTCGTACTTGCGCTATTTCTTTAAACACAATGGGCAATACCCATTTACCAATTGCCCAAAGAAGCACGCATACAAATGCGCCCTTACTTAGGGCAAACGCTAAAGCCCAGCCAATACTTTGAGAGTCGCTTGATGCAAATAAAGGAAGTATTATTAATAGAGGAACAACAGCAATATCTTGAAAAAGCAGTACACCAACGGCCAATTGCCCACGGCGCTGATTAAGCTCACCCGTTTCTTTTAATAGCTTAACCACTACAGCCGTAGAAGAAAGCGCCATAATTGCGCCAATGGTAAAACTGGTGAGTAAGGAAAAGTCTAAACAATATAAAATAATAATGAAGAGTAAACTGGTTATACCTACTTGCAGTGAGCCCAGTCCAAATACTAGGTTTCGCATTGCCATTAGCCGCGAAATAGAAAACTCTAATCCTAAACTAAATAACAAAAACACAATTCCCAGCTCTGCTACAAACTCTATTTCGTGTGATTGCGCTAGCCAGCCAATACCATGACTTCCGGCTAAAACACCAGTTGCCAGATACGCTAAAATAGGCGGCAAGCCAATGCGTTTAAAAAACCACACAAATAACACTGCCGCTACTAATAAGCCAAAAATTTGAGCATTAATACTTTGCAAATGCAGCCTCGCGTTTAAATTAAACTAGTAGCTTGTAAGTAAATATAACAACCATCTGTTTTTCATGCAATTTTAAAATATGGCACAAAAATCGCTTAGTTACTGCAAAGCAACACCCTCGGGGGAGATTTTAGTGGAAAACGTCCATATTTTGACGCAGCGTGTGTCTGGTCGCGGTGATTTTTTGCCGTTTTCGGCCGAACATACACAAATAAACGAGTCTGCGGCAACGCATGATCTTGTTACAGAGCTACAAACAAGCCTAGTTATAGAAGATGTTTTAGCTATATATGCAAAATTTGCAAAACAATTGCTAAATTTTTCTGGATTACAGTTCCAATCAACTTTAGGTACAGCTCAAACTTCAGATAGCAATACCGGTAATACTCCATATATCTTTGATCTATCTATTGAGAAAGATCATTTAGGCCAGCTAATTTATTTTAGTAAATTCCCGCTTGGCCAAGCAATTGAGAAAAAGCTACAGGCTTTACATACTGCGCTGGTTTATCCACTTCGCAATGCGATGATGTATAGCCGTGTGCTGAAACTTGCTACAAAAGATGCATTAACAGGTTTAAACAACCGTAGTCAATTTAATGACTTTTTGCTGCAAAAGCTTGAAAACTGTCGCCGTTACCAGCGCCCATTTAGTTTAATGCTGCTTGATTTAGATAACTTTAAACAAGTTAACGACAACTTTGGTCATAAAATTGGTGACGATACACTTAAAGAATTTTCAAAAGTACTGTGCAACAGCATACGCGGCACTGATTCGGTATTTAGATTTGGTGGTGATGAGTTTGCTCTACTCATTGAAGACCCTGAGTTTACAACTAACAAGGTCGTCGCTGAGCGCATAATGTGCTTAGTCAGAAAATCGCCATTAATGTCTAAATACAAAGTAACAACCAGCGTTGGTTTTACTTTAGCTAGCAGCCAAGATAGCGAAACCGAAATTTTTGCTCGAGCCGATAAAGGTTTGTACAAAGCAAAAGCATCTGGCAGAAACTGCGCAAAAGCTTATTAATATTTGCTTAAACTAATTAAATAAAAAAGCCTAGTTTCCCCCGCTAGGCATTTTTATTAATTGCGCTCAGTAAAAATCAATTTATAAATAAACAAAGCAGCACAAAAGCCAAAAAAGAATCCACTAATTAAATTAAGTAATGCGGTAATAGTAGCAAGTGGTGTAAATAATACTAAAAGTAGTGGGAGGCTCACGCCTAAAATAAAAAACAATCCACCCTTACCTAACCAGTAAGCCAATAAAAGTGCTGCAGATACAACCCCACCCACTACTGCATAGCCTAACGTTACAATATTTAACTCAAGTAAAACATTAGCGATAACAGCAATAACTGCGGTTATTAGCATACCCATAGGCGCTTTAGTCACTAACGACAAACCAACATGCGGCTGCTTACTCATTTATTTACACTCCCAAAAAATACCATTTTCATCAACATGCTTAGCACTTATAAAACAGCCAACCACTTGCACTAATTCATCATTATAAAAAATAAGCGGCACACTGGCGCGCAGCCAAGGCGCTATTTTTGCATCTTTAAACCAATGTTTTACGGTATTGCTACCCGGCTTTTTAAGTGGTTTTATACGTGCGCTATTACAATTAAAGCGCACTGTTACTTGCTCATTAGCGTGTGGAGGTCTTACTCCGCAACCGGTGCTTTTAATTAATAAGCGCCCGTCTGCCAGTTTTAGCTGTGAATGATTCAGCTCAATATCTGTTAACACTTCACTTGGTGTTACAAAATACAAATAACCTTGATGACGACGTATTTGCCCATCGAGCAAATCAATACGCATTTGTGCATCGTTTTTTGCGCACATTGCTTGATTAATAATTTGCTCGAGCTGCTTTTGCGATGGCATCACTTGTGTAAATAGTGCAAGCCACGCACGTACTATATTTGCAATGCGCGCTGCGCTGTATTCGCTTATCTGGCCAATGCAAAGTGCTTGATGCTCGTTAATACACTTATTTAAATCAAGCTGAGTATATTCATCAAGTAATGTTTGCTGTTGCTGTAGCAACTCAATGCTTCGTGCAGTACATTGTTCAAACCCATTAAAGCGCTCAGCTAAAACAGGCACTATTTTTGAGCGTAAAAAGTTACGATCAAAACTTTCATCTGTATTAGAGTCATCGGTTATGTGCTTAATGTTAAACTGCGCTGCAAAGGCTTCTATATCGCTGCGCGCTACGTTTAACAATGGCCTAAAACATACGCGACCACTTTGTAGCAAACGCGCTTGGTGCATTGCGCCAAGCCCTTTTAAACCCGAACCTCGCTTTAAGCGCAGCAAAAATGTTTCTACTTGGTCGTTTAAATGCTGGCCCAGTAATATAATACTGCCTTTTGGGCTTAGCTCATCAAGTGCTTTGTAACGGGCATCGCGTGCTTGGGCTTCAAGGCTTGTACGCGATTGTTGTTCAATAACTACTTTCGCGGTTTTAAAAGGCACATTAAGATCAACACATACGTTTTTGCAAAAGCGTTGCCAGTCATCAGCATACTGGCTCAAGCCATGGTGAACATAAATAGCCGATACATTAATTGCAGAATTATCTTCTTTTAAAGTGCGCATTAAATGCAGTAACACCACAGAATCAACGCCACCAGAAAGCGCCACTGTAAAAGCGGTGTTACCTTGCTCAATATAGCTATTTAATGATTTTTTTAATTGCTGATAAATTGCTGATGTATGCATATGGGCGCACTTTTATATAAAAACTCTGAACATTTTAAAGCAAAAAAGCCGCATAAGCGGCTTTTTTTTAACATTTAATGTGTTTAGCAATAACCAAACGACATTAAACGTTTGTAACGTTGATCAAGCATTTCTTCAAGCGTAAGCGCTTGTAGGTCTGCTAAGTCACGTTTAAGGCGTTCTTTTAAGTTACGTGCCATAGCATCGTAATTGCGGTGCGCGCCACCTAGAGGTTCATCAATTAAGTTACTGATTAAATCTAGTTCTTTAACACGCTCTGCGGTTACACCCATTGCTTCTGCTGCAAGTGGTGCTTTATCGGCGCTTTTCCAAAGAATAGACGCACAACCTTCAGGCGAAATTACAGAGTAAGTACTGTATTGCAACATGTTAACTCTGTCGCCAACACCAATCGCTAATGCACCACCTGAACCGCCTTCGCCAATAACTGTACATATTGTCGGCACTTTAAGTGTCGCCATTACTTTTAAGTTACGCGCGATTGCTTCAGATTGGCCACGTTCTTCAGCGCCAACACCTGGGTATGCACCCGGCGTGTCGATAAAGGTCATGATTGGCATTTTAAAACGCTCAGCCATTTCCATTAAGCGTAATGCTTTACGGTAACCTTCTGGCTTTGGCATACCAAAGTTGCGTTTGATTTTTTCAGCAGTGTCACGGCCTTTTTGCTGGCCAATAACCATTACTGGTTCGCCATCTAAACGTGCAACGCCACCTAAAATAGCCGGATCGTTGGCAAATGTACGATCGCCAGAAAACTCGTCAAATTCCGTGAAAATGCGCTCGATATAATCTCGAGTGTAAGGACGCAACGGATGACGTGCTAACTGTGATACTTGCCAGGCGCCTAAATTAGAAAAAATCTCCTGTTTTTGCTTGGCGCTTTTTTCTTTTAATTTGCTGACTTCCTCTTCTAACTCAAGGTCTAATTCGCCAGCGCGGCTTATATTTTGTAATTCTTCAATTTTTGCTTCTAATTCTGCAATTGGAAGCTCAAAATCAAGATAATTGAGGCTCATGCTCTAAACTACCTAATTAGTTAAATTCTAGTTCTACGTCTTGCGCCGCCATGAGTGATAACTTATGAATTAAGTCGTCGCTCGGCGTAACACACCATTCGATCCCAAGAGTTAATTGCGCCAACGCATCTGGACGTTGGTAATAAACCTTGATCGGACACGTTCCCATTTTATAGGGTTCGAGTACTTTTTGTAATTTATCGAAGAAACCTGCCTCGACTTGCACCATGTTCAGCGTCATTTTAATCGCTTTAATGCGTTTTTCACGCGCTTGAGCAATGGTGTTTATTTCTCTGGCGGTCATTGTAATACCACCGGAGAAGTTATCAAAGCTGACCTGTCCAGATATTACCAAGATATTGTTAACTTGGAGCATATCTTGGTACTTTTCAAACTCGTCTGAATACAAGCGTACATCAATCCGTGCACTCTTGTCATCTAAAGTTACTAAGGCCCAACGATTTCCTTTTTTATTAATTAATACCCTAGAGGCAATCACTAAACCAGCAGCGGTTGCAAATACATCACGGTTAGTTGGCTGTAAATCAACTATTTTTCCGCTGGTATAATGCTTAAGTTCACGGCGGTACTGATTTATCGGATGCCCAGTTAAATAAAGGCCTAGCGTTTCTTTTTCGCCTTCTAACCACTCGTTATCTGTGAGTCCTGTGGCTTTAATAAAGGCTTGTTCAACCTCATCAGGCTCGGTGGCTAATAAACCAAACAAATCACTTTGCCCTAACAGCTCCGCTTTATTGTGTTGGTCAGCCGCACGCATTGCATCCTTTAAGCTAGCTAATAATGTAGCACGCCCTGGTTGTGTTTTTTCTGGCCCTAACTTATCAAGTGCACCTGAATAAATTAATTTTTCGGTTACGCGTTTATTTAAGCGCTTTAAGTCAACTCGGGCACAAAAATCGAATAAATCTTTAAACGGACCCCCTTTTGCACGCGCTTCTAGTATTGCATCAACCGGTGCTTCACCCACGCCTTTAATTGCGCCAATGCCGTAAACAATTTCGCCTTGCAGGTTTACTGTAAACTTAAACTCGCCTGCGTTTACGTCTGGTGGCAATAAGGTGAGCTTCATGTTTTCACATTCATCCACCAAAATAACTATTTTGTCGGTGTTATCCATATCGGCCGACATTACTGCAGCCATAAACTCTGCAGGATGATGCGTTTTCATCCACAGCGTCTGATACGATACTAATGCATATGCCGCTGAGTGAGATTTATTAAAACCATAACCTGCGAACTTTTCTACCAGATCGAAGATTTTTATTGCTAGTTCGCCGTCAATACCGTTATTTCTAGCGCCATCTTCAAATGTTGAACGCTGCTTTGCCATTTCTTCGGGCTTTTTCTTACCCATTGCACGGCGAAGCATGTCGGCGCCGCCTAGCGTGTAACCTGCTAGCACTTGCGCAATTTGCATTACTTGTTCTTGATACAAGATAATGCCGTAAGTTGGCTCGAGTATTGGTTTTAAGCTTTCGTGCTGATATTGCGCATCTGGGTATGAGATTTCTTCGCGGCCCAGTTTTCGGTCGATAAAGTTATCTACCATGCCTGATTGCAGCGGACCTGGGCGGAACAAGGCCACCAATGCAATCATATCTTCAAAGCTATCGGGCTTTAACCGGCGTACTAAGTCTTTCATACCGCGCGACTCTAGCTGAAATACAGCGGTCGTTTCGGCGCGAAGTAGCAACTCAATACTTTTTTTATCATCAAGTGGAATGGTGTTTATATCAACGAGGTCTTTACCTTGGCGCTTCATGCGCACGTTGGTCATATCGACAGCCCACTGCAATATAGTCAGTGTACGCAAACCCAAGAAATCGAACTTAACTAAGCCTGCGGTTTCTACGTCATTTTTATCAAACTGTGTTACCGGAAACTTACCTTCGTCATCACAATAAAGCGCAGAAAAGTCGGTAATTGTCGTTGGCGATATTACTACGCCACCCGCATGTTTACCGGCGTTACGTGTACACCCTTCGAGGATACGACACATATCGATTAAATCTTTTACTTCATTGTCGCCATCGTAGGCTTCTTGCAAGCGTGGTTCTATATCAAACGCTTTGGCAAGTGTCATCCCAGGATCGCCTGGAATCATTTTTGAAATACGATCGACAAACCCGTAAGGATGCCCAAGCACTCGCCCTACATCGCGTATTACCGCTTTTGCAGCCATAGTACCAAAGGTAATAATTTGCGATACGGCGTTTCGACCATACAAAGCCGATACGTGATCAATCACTTCGTCACGTCTATCCATACAAAAATCGACGTCGAAATCGGGCATTGATACACGTTCAGGATTCAAAAATCGCTCGAAAAGTAAATCGAATTCTAGCGGATCCAAGTCTGTAATTTTAAGTGCGTAAGCAACCAATGAACCAGCACCTGAACCACGACCAGGTCCAACAGGAATATTGTTATCTTTACTCCACTGAATAAACTCCATTACGATTAAGAAGTAACCCGGGAATCCCATTTGGTTAATTACGCCAAGCTCTATATCAAGTCGCTCATCGTATTCAACACGTTTTACTTTTCGCTCTTCTTCATCGGGGAATAAAAACTGTAGTCGCTCTTCAAGACCGTCTTCTGACACTTTAACTAAAAACTCATCAATCTTAAGTGAGCCAGTTGGGTAATCAGGTAAAAAGTAAGTCCCTAGCTGAACAGTTACATTACAACGTTTAGCTATCTCTACTGTGTTTTGTAGCGCTTCTGGTATATCGCTAAACAACTCAGCCATCTGCTCTGATGTTTTTAGATATTGTTCTTCAGAGAACCGTTTAGGCCTGCGTTTATCGTCAAGCGTGTAGCCGTCAAAAATGGCAACACGAATTTCGTGCGCTTCAAAGTTTTCAGGCTTTAAAAACACTACTTCGTTGGTCGCTACAACAGGTAACTGCTCTTTTGTAGCAAGCTCTACCGCCATGTGTAAGTAGTCTTCTTCAAGCGGTCGGTTAGTGCGAACAAGCTCAAGGTAATAGTTATCGCTGAAATGCTGCTTATAAAAGCTAACTACCGACTCAATAACACTTGGATTATTTTTTAGTAACGCCTTACCTAAGTCACCATCTTTAGCGCCAGAGAGAATAATTAAGCCCGTTTTATGCTCCACCAGCCATTCTCGGTCAATCACTGGGCGATGAAACACATGCCCACGTTGATACGCTTTAGATATTAATAAGGTAATGTTTTTATAGCCGTCGTTGTCTTTGGCTAATATAGTTAAGCGGCTTGGCTCGTCAGGAAATTCTGGGCTACGAACCCAAAAGTCAGCACCCACAATAGGCTTAATACCGGCGTTATGTGTTGCGCCGTAAAAACGCACTAAGCCACAAAAGTTCATTTGATCGGTAATCGCAATAGCGGGCATTTGCAGCTCTTGCGCTTTAGCAACTATTGGCTTTGTTTTAGCAAGGCCGTCAACCATCGAAAAATCTGAATGAACTCTTAAATGAACAAAATCAGGAGCAGCCATGCTTAACCCTCACCATTGGCTTGCGCCAATACACGCTGCACAGGTTTAAAGCTTTTACGATGCTCATCAATCGCGCCGTACTGCTCAAGCGCTGCAAAATGTGCTTTTGTTGGATACCCTTTGTGCCCTGCAAAGCCATATTCAGGGTGGCGTTTATCAAGCTCAATCATTTCGTCATCGCGGGCTACTTTAGCTAAAATAGACGCCGCTGAAATTTCGGCCACTAAGCTATCGCCTTTAACAATAGCTTGCGCTGGCATAGTGAGTTTTGGCAAACGATTACCATCTATAAATACAAATTCAGGTTGCGTACTTAATGCCTCTACTGCACGGGTCATAGCGAGCATAGTCGCGTGCAGAATATTTAACTCATCAATTTCTGTTGGATTGCAGCGCCCATAGGCATAACACAATGCTTTTTCTTTTATTTCAATCGCAAGCGCTTGGCGTTTTTTATCTGTTAATTTTTTAGAATCCGCTAAGCCAGCAATTGGTTTAGTGGGGTCTAAAATGACGGCGGCAGTAACTACATCACCAACAAGCGGGCCGCGCCCTACTTCATCTACACCGGCAATTAAGGATACATTAGGTCTATCAATTTGCATTTATTAACTCCGCCACAGCGTTGGCTGCTTGTTCGCTGGCATTTAATCTAATTTTTTCGTGAATAGCTAAAAAGCGTGCTTTTAGCTCTTTGTTATCAGTGTTGAGCATAGGAGTAAGCGCATTTGTTAAATTAGCCACATTACACTCACTTTGTAAAAACTCAGGCACTAACTCTTCGTCTGCTAATAAGTTAGGCAACGAAAAATACTTAATATTAAACGTAAATAAAGTTTTAAATATCCAATAGCTCAAAGGCTTTATTTTATAGCCCACTACCATTGGCTTTTTATAAAGCATACCTTCAAGTGTTGCAGTGCCCGACGCTAATAAAATAGCATCGGCGGCTTGCATCGCTAATTTTGATTGTCCATCAAGCAGGTTAACATTAAGGTTTGGCGCGGTAGCGTTTAATATATCAGTAAACTGCGCTTTGCGTTTTTCGTTAACCAGTGGCACCACAACTTTAAGATTGGGGTTTTTAGCTTGCAGCTCTGCAGCTGTTTTAATGTAAGTTTCGCTTAGTAAACCAACTTCTGAGCCTCGGCTACCAGGAAGTAACGCCAGTACTTTGTCATCAAGGCTTAAGCCGAGTTCTGCACGTGCTTTAGTATCGTCGTGCTCAAGCGCTATATCGTCAGCCAAGGTATGTCCTACAAATGTACATGGCACTTGGTGTTTATCGTAAAACTCTTTTTCAAATGGCAGTAACGCAAGCACTAAGTTAGTGGCTGCACTTATTGTATGTATACGCTTTTCGCGCCACGCCCAAACAGATGGACTTACATACTGTACTGTTTTAATGCCCGCATCTTTAAGTGGCTTTTCAACGCGTAAGTTAAAATCGGGTGCATCTATACCAATAAATACATCAGGTGGGTTATCTACAAAATGCTGCACGAGTTGTTTACGTATTTTAAGCAACCGCGGTAAACGCCCAAGTACCTCAACAAGCCCCATTACTGAAAGCTCATCCATGTCGTAAAGTGTTTTACAGCCTTGCGCTTGCATTTTAGGCCCTGCTATCCCTTCAAAAATAGCATCCGGGAAGTGCTTTTTAAGGGCTTTAATTAAGCCTTCGCCTAAAATATCGCCCGACAGCTCACCTGCCACAATACCAATTCGTAGTTGTTTTTTATCTTTATTCATTTGATTTTATTTCACAAGTAAACCAGGCGTTCATGCTTGTTAGTTTACCGTGTTTTACTGTTTGGTTAAATGCTTTAAATAACTGGTTTTTTATCACTAAATTTAATTTATTGTATTGTTTGTTTTTAATACTGATGTAGCATATAAAATATATATTAAGTTTTACTAATATACATATTGACAAAAATTGCACAAACGTAAATAATATTACAAACTTTCAGTAATTACTGAAAGTTCATTAAAACTTAACTTTGCCAATTAAATGTTGCCCTGTTAATCCGTCACTCTCAAGGAGCCAATAATGATAGATGAAACCTTTGTGGATCTATCGCGATTACAGTTTGCTGTTACCGCTCTCTTTCATTTCTTATTCGTACCGTTAACGATAGGTATGACCTGGATTTTAGTTATTATGGAATCGGTTTATGTAATGACCGGTCGCGAAATTTATCGTGATATGACTAAGTTTTGGGGAAAATTGTTTGGTATTAACTTTGCAATTGGTGTGGCCACAGGCCTTACCATGGAGTTTGAGTTTGGTACTAACTGGTCTTATTATTCCCATTACGTAGGTGATGTTTTTGGGGCTCCCCTGGCAATTGAAGGTTTAATGGCATTCTTTTTAGAATCGACCTTTGTTGGTATGTTCTTTTTAGGTTGGGACAGACTCTCTAAACGCCAACATTTAGGTGCAACCTTTTTAATGGCGATCGGTACTAACATGTCGGCGCTTTGGATTTTAATAGCCAATGGCTGGATGCAAAACCCGGTAGGTGCTGAGTTTAATTATCAAACCATGCGCATGGAAATGACTAGCTTTGCAGAGCTTGTGTTTAACCCTGTAGCACAAGTTAAGTTTATTCATACGGTATCGGCAGGTTATGTAGCTGCATCAATGTTTGTATTGGGTATAAGTAGTTGGTACATATTAAAAGGCCGCGACCTTGCATTTGCTAAGCGTTCGTTTTCAGTCGCTTCTGGTTTTGGTTTAGCGTCAATTTTATGTGTAATTTTACTTGGTGACGAATCAGGCTACGAAGTAGGCGAAGTTCAAAAAGTAAAACTGGCAACAATTGAAGCCGAATGGCACACAGAAGAAGCTCCGGCTGCGTTTACCGCATTTGGTTTCCCTGATTCAGAAGAGCAAGTAACACATGCTGCGGTTAAAATACCTTACGCACTTGGATTAATTGCAACTCGCTCGCTCGATGAGCAAGTTACCGGTATTAACGACCTAGAAAAACAACACGAAGTACGAATCCGTAACGGTATGATAGCTTATAAATACCTTATGATGCTCAGAAATGGTGAAGACACGCCTGAAAATATAGCAACATTTAATACCCTGAAAGATGATTTAGGTTATGGCTTGCTGCTTAAGCGCTACACACCTGATGTTGTAGATGCTACCGAGGAGCAAATTCAAAAAGCTGTTAAAGACTCTTTCCCTAAAGTGGGCCCTATGTTCTGGTCATTTAGGATTATGGTTGCCTGTGGTGTGGCGATGCTTGGTGTATTTATATTAGCATTTTACTACAACGCACACCGTGTTATTGAGCAAAAGCGCTGGTTGTTATGGGCTGCTGTATTGAGCATTCCACTACCTTGGATAGCTATTGAATTTGGCTGGATAGTTGCTGAATATGGTCGCCAACCTTGGGCTATATCTGAAATACTACCGACCTTTTTAGCCACGTCGTCACTAACAATAAACGACATTCTAATTAGCTTAACTGGATTTATTGTTTTCTACACTGGTTTAGCCATTGTTGAAGGCTGGCTGATGATCCGTTTTGTTAAGCAAGGGCCAAGCTCGCTGCATACCGGTAAATACCATTTTGAGTTACCAAACAAAGCTGAGCAAACTGAAGGAGAGCAATCATGATTTTTGATTATGAAACATTAAAAATGCTTTGGTGGTTGATCATTGGTGTGCTGCTTATTGGCTTTGCTATTACCGATGGCATGGATATGGGCGTTGCTATGTTGCTTCGCCTCGTTGGTAAAACAGATTCAGAGCGCCGCACAGTAATAAACACAATTGGCCCGCATTGGGATGGTAACCAAGTATGGTTTATAACTGCAGGCGGCGCGTTATTTGCGGCGTGGCCTATGGTTTATGCAGCTGCATTTTCGGGCTTTTACTTTGCCATGATGCTAGTACTCTTTGCTTTGTTTTTTAGACCACTTGGGTTTGATTACCGCAGTAAAGTAGACTCAAAACGCTGGCGCAATAACTGGGATTGGGGCTTGCTTGCAGGCAGCGCAATTCCGGCATTAGTTTTTGGTGTTGCATTTGGTAACTTATTTTTAGGCGTACCGTTTAATATTGATAACCTAATGCGTGTTAGCTACCAAGGCTCATTTTTTGGCTTGCTTAACCCATTTGGATTACTTGCTGGTTTGATTAGTATTACCATGTTAGTTGCTCATGCTGGTATGTGGTTACAACTTCGTACAGCAAGTGCAGTAGCAGAGCGTTCGGGTCAATATGGTCGCTACTCTCTAATTGCATTTATTGTATTATTTGCAGCTGCTGGTTTTTGGGTTGCTAATTTAACGGGTTACCAAATTGTATCTATGCCCGATACGCAAAGCCACGCAGATCCTTTAGCTAAAGTAGTAACAACAGCGCAAGGTGCTTGGTTAAGTAATTACAGCGATCGCCCGTGGACAATGACCTTCCCTATATTAGCGTTTGCAATGGCATTAAGTGCTCTTATATTTTCTAAATTGAATAAGCCAGCACTTGGGCTTATTTCAACAAGCTTAATGTTAGTAGGCGTAATTATGACGGCAGGTGTTTCACTGTTCCCATTTATTATGCCATCAAGCAATAATCCTAATATTAGCTTAACAATTTGGGATGCGGTATCGAGCCATAGAACGCTAAATGTAATGTTTGTTGCAGTATCTATTTTTGTACCACTTATTTTAACCTACACCACCTGGTGTTACGTAAAAATGTGGCGCAGAGTGACAGTTGAAGAAATTGAAAATAACACTCACGGTAGCTATTAAGGAGACTAAACTATGTGGTATTTCGCTTGGATTTTAGGTGTACTTTTGGCCTGTACCTTAGGTGTGATAAATGTAATGTGGTACGAGTTTCATCAAAATAAAAACAGCATTGCTGATGATGAACAACCTATGCATGATTTATTAAACGAGGCTAACTCGACTAAAGATGACGACTAACCCTCGACCAGATCGCGCGCAGCAGCAGTCACTGCGCGCTTTTTTAAAGCGTCAAAGTAAACCCGCTGCAGTGTGGTTAAAGTTAAGCATTGCACTGGGTACTTTTAACGCATTACTGATGATTGCAGGTGCTTATTTACTGGCTCAAGCTATTCATAATGTAATGTTTGAAGGCAGCAGCTTAAGCGGCGTTACACACTTACTGTGGCCCTTAGCAGGTATTACTTTACTGCGTGCAATATTTTTAGCATTAAGCGAACGCTTGAGTGCATATGCTGCACTTAAAATAAAATCGGCAATGCGCCAAACACTTCTAAATAAGCTCAGCTTACTTGGGCCAAGCTATATAGAACAACACGGCCAAGGCGCTACATTAAATACCCTACATAATGGCGTAGAAGCACTCCACGACTATTATGCTAAATACCTACCTGGTGCTGCTTACAGCGCGCTTATTCCGCTGGCAATATTGGTTGTTATTTTTCCGACAGATTATAAAGCTGGGTTGATATTTTTATTAACCGCCCCGCTCATTCCTTTTTTCATGATTTTAGTAGGCTCAAAAGCCGAAGCTTTAAACCAAAAACGCTGGAAGCAACTTGCTGTACTGGGCAATTACTTTTTTGACCGCGTACAAGGTTTAACTCAACTCAAGCTATTTAATGCAACACGTACCGAGCTTAAACAAATAGCTAAAATTTCAGATGATTTTAGACACGCTACACTCGATGTTTTAAAAATCGCGTTTTTATCATCATTTGCACTTGAGTTTTTAGCCACCATTAGCGTGGCATTAGTCGCAGTCATTATTGGTTTTAGACTGTTTTTTGGCACTCTTGATTTTGCTACTGGCTTTGTGGTGCTACTTTTAGCGCCTGAATTTTATTTACCACTGCGCCAGCTAGGTAGCCATTACCATGCACGCTTACAAGGCATTAGTGCCGCTGCCGATATGGTTGCGATTTTAAATGCACCACTGCCAAGTGACGAAAATGCGTCAGTGACTACAAGCACGCCTGAAAACAATTTAACTTTAAATACAATTAACTCAATAAGTATTACCGACCTTAATTTTATATACCCAGATAGTAACGAAGGGATTAAAAATATAAATTTAACACTGCCAAATAAAGGCTTAATTGCAGTTGTGGGCAGTAGTGGCTCAGGTAAAAGTACGTTGTTTGATTGCTTATTAGGGTTTCACCCTGAGGTGATAAACCACCTATCTATTAATGATCAGAGTTTAAGCACAACCGATATTACTTACCTGCAAAATAACATTGCATGGATACCACAAAAAGCGACGCTGTTTTACGACACCATTGCTGCCAACATTAAATTGGCCAAACCAACTGCCACACAGCAAGAGCTTGAACATGCAGCAAAGCAAGCTGGTGTGCTTGAATTTATAAATACCCTACCCGATGGTTTTAACACACTGATAGGTGAGCAAGGCGAAGGGCTTTCTGGCGGACAAAAGCAACGCATCGCACTCGCACGTGCATTCATAAAACAAGCACCAGTTTTAGTGCTTGATGAGCCTACAGCGCACCTTGATAGCCAAACAGAGCAGCTTATTCAAGATGCTATTAATGAATATGCTAAAAATAACTTAGTGTTAGTCATTGCTCATCGATTAAATACCGTTAAACATGCCAGTAATATCATTGTTATGCACGATGGGAAAATAGCTGAGCAAGGTCACTTTGAAACACTTGCAGCGCAAAATGGTGCATTTTCAAATTTACTCAAAACAGCTGAGCAAGGAGTAATGCATGACTAACTTTATTCGCTTATTAAAGCTTTGCGCTCCTCATTACAAAGCAATGCTACTAGGCACATTTTTAGCGACGATTACGGTATTAGCTAATGTGGGTTTATTGGCTATATCTGGCTGGTTTTTAGCATCAATGGCCGCTGCAGGTATTGCCGGCGTGCAAATGAACTACTTTACTCCAGCAGGAACGATTCGATTTTTAGCAATTGTACGAACCGCGTCGCGCTATGGCGAGCGTTTGGTTACTCATAACGCCACGTTTTTATTACTAAGTGAAATACGCACGAATGTATTTGCAACGTTAAGTAAGCTTAACAATGTTGATTTAGCAATGAGCCGCAGCGCTGATTTAGTTAACCGATTACAAAACGATGTAGACGCACTCGACAAGTTTTATTTAAACGTTTTACTGCCTATGCTGGTTGCTCTTTTAAGTGTGCCAATCATCATGCTGTTTATGTCGGCCTATAATGGCAACGTCGCCCTTATTTGCTTTACAGGCATTGTACTTATTGGTGTTGTAATACCTGCTTTACTAAGTGCTAAGCTCACTAAAAACAGCCATAAAGAAACACAGCTTAGTGCGCAACTTCGCTCTGAACTTTCAGATACACTTACAGGGCTAAGAGAGTTGAGTATTTATCAAGCTCGTTCGCAGCAGCTTAATAAGTGCGATGAATTAAGCGAGCAATACAATCAGCAATTATTTATTCGCCACAAAGCCCTGGCAAACTCAGATGGGTTAAGCTTGTTGGTTGTTCAATTAGCCATGCTTGCTAGCATAGTAACCATAGTCCCGTTGGTTTACGCCAATACTATGGTAAATGTAGAACTTGCCATGTTAAGCCTGTTTGTACTGGCAAGCTTTGAGAGTGTATTACTACTTCCTAATGCGTTTATTGAGCTACCTAACGTATTAAAAGCAGCAGAGCGACTGTTTACACTTGAAGATAAAGCAGCTAGCTCACAAGATAAAAATACAATTATAGAGGCAGATGAAAGCTTTAGCGCGCAAAATAACACATTGGCACTTAACAATATTAGCTACCAATATGGTGAACAAACAGCACTAACTGATGTTAGCTTTGAGCTAATGCCTCAGCAAAAAGTAGCGATTGTTGGCAGAAGCGGCAGCGGCAAAACCACGCTTGTAAATTTACTGACTGGTTTATGGCCTTTACAACAAGGCAGCATAACGCTAAATAATCAAAATAGCGTTGTTGACTTACATTCGTTAAATAATGATATACGCGCAAGTGTGATAAATATACTCGCTCAGCAGCACCATATTTTTGATGGCACACTGAGTGAAAATTTACGTTATGCCGCGCCAAATGCAACTAAAGAGCAAATGATTGAAGCGCTCTCATTAGCGCAATTAAGCCCATGGTTTAATGAGCTAAAAGAAGGTTTAAAAACACGACTAGGCACTGGTGGACGTAACGTATCGCAAGGTCAGTCTAGACGTATAGCTATTGCACAAGCTTTGCTTAAAAGTCCGGCTATTTTGGTTCTTGATGAACCAACAGAAGGTCTTGATAATCAGTCTAAGCAAGGGGTAATGCAAGCAATAATGCATGTTATGAATAACGCGAGCGTGCTGACAATTACGCACGATCCCGCTCTACTTGCTCAAATGGATAATGTTGTATGGTTGGAAGACGGTCAAATAGTCGCACAAGGCTCTCATAAAGAGCTCAGTGTGGCTTATCCTGGTTATGTTTCGCTAACTACCCGGTTTTAAAACCTTTACTGATACATCAATAACGCCGACCTTAGGGTCGGCTATTTTTTTAAACATACTTTTTGATAAATCAATAATACGACCTCGCACATACGGGCCTCTATCGTTGATTCTTACCGTGACTGATTTGTTATTAGCGAGGTTGGTAACAACCACCGTAGTACCAAAATCGAATTCTAAATGGGCTGCCGTGGCGGCTTGTTGGCTAAAGCGCTCTCCGTTGGCGGTTGTTCTTCCGTGGTATTTATCAGCATAAAAAGATGCTTTCCCAACTTGAGTGATTTCTCCAGCAGATGATTTAACAATAGGCTGGCTACTACAAGCGGCTAAAACTGAAGTAATAAAAAGAGTAAAAATTAACTTAGGTAAACGCATAAAATGGCTTTTATTATAAAAATTAGGCGCATACTAACTTGGGTAGCCTGAGTATTAACTGAATTAGCTTAAAAGCAGGACAATAAAAAACCACCTTCGATTTATCATCTAGAGTGGTTTTTTTAATGCTTAAAGCAAAGCCTGTAATTATCTTACAATGCCGCGCTCTGAATTTTTAACAAAATCGACCATCAGTTTCACAGCAGGATACTTTGCAGCATCTTCACTAAGCGACTCAATAGCTTCTTCAGCACCTAAGCTCTTACGGTAAAATGCTTTGTATGCACGGCGTACAGCCATAATTTCATCACTTTCGAAACCACGACGTTTCATGCCTTCTTTATTGATAGCCGCTGGGCCTGCTGGCATACCAATAGTAGTAACAAATGGCGGCACATCTTTGTTAACACCTGAATACATACCAATAAATGCATGGTCACCAATTTTACAAAACTGATGAACACCTGAATTACCACCTAAGATAACCCAGTCACCTACATGTACATGGCCGGCTACACTTGCATTGTTAGCAAAAATCACGTTATCGCCAATTACCGCGTCATGTGCAACGTGTGTATAAGCCATAAATAAATTATTACTACCAATTTTAGTAACGCCTTGATCTTGAATTGTTCCACGGTGAATTGTGGCACATTCACGGATAACGTTGTTATCACCCATGATCAATGTAGTTGGCTCGTTGTTGTATTTTTTGTCTTGGCAGGCTTCGCCTACAGACGCAAACTGAAAAATATGGTTGCCAGAACCAATTGTAGACGGTCCTTTAACAACAACGTGAGATTCAATAATACAGTTATCACCGATAACAACATCATTGCCAATATAACTATATGGACCAACTGAGACATTGTTGCCTAGTTTAGCGCCAGGTTCGATTATTGCTGTAGAATGGATCACTATTAAAACTCTCTTCTCGCACACATAATTTCGGCACTACATACTATTTTGCCGTCGACTCTAGCTTCTGCAGCAAACTTCCAAATGTTGCGACGTTCTTTTAAAAACTCAACATGAAGATGCATTGTATCACCAGGAATTACAGGTTGTTTAAAACGTGCGTTATCAACAGCAGCAAACAAATACAATTCGTTTTCGCTACGGTTTTCTACTGTTTTAAAACCTAATAAACCCGTTGCTTGCGCCATTGATTCTAATATTAGCACACCAGGAAAAATTGGCTGATTTGGAAAGTGCCCAGTAAAAATTGGTTCATTTATAGAAACATTTTTAATAGCATGTAAAGACTTGCCAGGTGTAAAATCAATAACACGATCAATTAATAGCATCGGGTAACGGTGCGGTAATAAACTTAAAATTTCTTGAATATCAAGGCTATTTAATTCGTTTGCCAAAATAGCATCCTTATTAGTGTTCAACGTTATGACTTAGCCAATGCTTCAAGCGCTTTAAGACGAGATTTCATGTCTGAAAGGTTACGCAAGTGAGCTATTGATTTACGCCATTCTTTGTTTGTTGTATGGGGCATACCAGATGAGTAAATACCTGGTTCGGTGATTGATTTTGTCACCATACTCATGCCGGTAATTATAACACCATCACATACAGACATGTGACCATTAATTGCAACCATGCCACCAATTTGACAGTTCTTGCCAATGGTAACGCTTCCTGCAAGTACAGTGCAGCCCGCTATTGCGGTGCCTGAATTAACTTCAACGTTGTGCGCTATTTGACACTGATTATCGATAATAACATTGCTATGAATGATGGTATTGTCCAGTGCACCACGATCAATTGTCGTACTTGCACCAATTTCAACTTTGTTGCCTATGATCACTGAACCAAGTTGAGGTATCTTAACCCACTGCCCGCGCTCATTTGCATAACCAAACCCATCACTACCTACAACACTATTTGCTTGAAACAAACAATCTGAACCAATTTCAACATCGTGATAAATAGTCACACTAGGCCAAAGCTTAGTGCCAGAACCTATTTTAACACGTTCCCCGATAAAACTGTTCGGACCAATTTGCGCGTTGTCACCTATCACTGCATGAGCTTCAATGACTGCGTTAGCACCAATAGCGGCGCTATCACTAACAATCGCTGTTGAATGAACAGTTGCACTTGGATGAATACCCGTCGAGGCTGAGCGTGGTGTTGTATCCATAAATTGCGCTAATTTTGCGTAACTTACATACGGATTAGCAACAATAATTTTGCTACCACTAAAGTACTCTGCATCGGCTTGGCTTACTATTACAGCACTAGCTTGAGTAGTCTCAAGTTGCGATCGATATTTTGAGTTCGCTAAAAATGCAATATGCCCAGAATGGGCATTTGCAAGTGTCGCTATTTTTTTTATTTCTAAAGCGCCATCACCCTGAAGTTCGGCGCCTAGAAGTTCCGCAATTTGCGAAAGCGTATAATTTTGCATAGAGTGATTATTTCTTACTAACAGCGGCTACAACTTTAGATGAAAGATCAGTCACTTCTTTAGGGTTAAAGTAAATAGTAGTGTCTTTTACTTTAACTTCGTCGAAGTCGCCGTCTTTAGCAATCTCTTCAATTGTTTTGATGATTACACCTTGAACTTTAGCAAGCTCTTGGTTTTGACGCGCTTTAATTTCTTGCTCTAAAGGGCGACCTTGTTCAGCAAGATTTTTTTGCATGCCTTGAATTTTTTCACGCAGAGTATCTTTTTGAGCTTGGCTCATCGTTGTACTTTCACGTTTAAATTTTTCAGCTTCAAAACGAATATCGCCTTGTAACTTTTCAAGCTCTTGACGACGTTCAGCAAACTCAGTTTGTAAAGACTGTTCAATTTTAGCCATTTGAGGAATTTGCTTGTAGATTTCCTGCATATCAACAATACCTACTTTGTGTGCAAATGCATTCACAGAAGTACCCATCATTAACGTTGCTAAAACTGCTACAGCTGTTGATTTAAATAATTTTTTCACAAAAAACTCCTTTAGAAAGTGTTACTAATGTTAAAGCTGATGGTTTTCGTATCGTCATCTTCTTCTTTTTGCAATGGATACGCAAAACTGATCAGCATTGGACCCATTGGAGAGATCCATTGTAATGAAAGACCGGTTGAAACCCTAAAACGCATTGGGTCTGAATAGTCATCTAATTTAGCACGTTCATCAACGCCTAAGTTTTGATAGCGGTCTACGTTAAACTCAGTATCCCATACGTTTGCAGCATCAACAAAGAAGCTAGTACGTACAGAGCTGGTATTTTCTTCATCTAAGAATGGTGTAGGAACAATTAGCTCCATACCTGCCACTGCTTTGGCATTACCACCAATACGACCTTGTGGCACTAGAATATCAAATTCTGATGCACCACCAATGCTACCGGTTGTAGTACCGTCTGCACCTGGCGTACCCGGAATAGACTGCGGTATACGCGACACAGCACGTGGTAATATTGTATTACGGTCAAAGCCACGTAGTTCCATTTCCGTTATACGGAAGTACTCTTGGAATGGAAGTGTTTGCTCATACCCGTTTGTAGAACCATAACCATTACCATAACCAAGTGCTGCACGCGTTGAGAATACCCAACGGTGGTCATTTGATATAGGCCAGTAAAAACGCGAATCGTAGTTCAGTTTAAAGTACTGAAGATCTGAGTTAGGCGTTGTTGCTGTTAAGTTTAGAGTTTGACGCGAACCCGCTGTTGGGAATAAACCACGGTTAACGGTGATACGCGACCAGCCAACACTCAGCTCATACTTAGTAAAGTCAAAGCCTGCATCTGGGTTATCTGGATCTAAGAATGTTTCACGAAGTACACGCGTTTGCTCGTACTCTGCAATATCCGAAAGCTCTTCTTTAATCCAACGGGCGCCAAAGTTAACACGATTTACAGCATCAATTGGAAAACCAATATTTGTGCCTAAACCATAACTTTTCGATTTATATTCGACAAGGCTAAATTTACTTGCATCGTAGTTTCTGTAAAAGATGCTACTGCCTTGCGATACACCATCTGGCGTAAAGTATGGGTCTGTGTACGATAAGCTTAAGCTTTCAGAACCTGTAGACGTATTAAGGTTTAAACCAATTTGGTTACCTGTGCCTAAAAAGTTAGATTCTGTTACACCAATATTAAACTGCAGACCTAAGTAAGAACCATAAGCAAGACCAGCATTAAAGCTACCTGCAGATTGCTCTTTTACAGTAAAGTCTACATCTACTTGGTCATCCACACCGGGTACAGGCACTACGTTAAAATCAACAGTTTCCATGTAAGGTAGACGTTGAATTTGCAGTTTTGAACGCTCAAGGTTTTGATTAGATAACCATGCGCCTTCAAGTTGTGTCATTTCACGACGAAGTACTTCATCTGCCGTATTTTGGTTACCACCAACAATAATACGACGAACGTATACACGCTTACCTGGATTAACCGATAGTGTTAATTGTACTTCTTGCTTTTCGTCGTCAATTTCTGGAATTGTACGCACTTCAGCATTAGCGTAACCAAAACGTGCTAAGTAGCTTTTAATAAACTCTTCAGATGAAGTAACTACAGAACCGTTATAAAGCTCACCCGCTCTAAGTGGGATAACACTTTTAATTAAGTCTTCACGGCCAAGCAAGTCACCAATAAAGTCAAAACCTTTAACTTTATATTTTACGCCTTCAGTTAAGTTAGCTGTAACGTAAACCGATTCACGTTCAGGGCTCACTGAAACTTGCGTTGAGTCGATATTAAAACGCAGGTAACCACGGTCTAAATAATAACTACGAATTTTTTCTAAATCGCCTTCAATGGTTTGCTTTTGGTAACGGTCGCTACCCATAAACTGCCACCAAGGTAAATCTTGCTGCGATTCAGCAAGTTTAAGAAGCTCTTCATTAGAAAAAAGTTCATTACCCACTAAGTTAATTTGGCGGATAGAAGCAGCATCACCTTCATCAAACTCTAACTTAAGTTTAACGCGGTTACGTGGCAGCTTAGTAATACTGATATCTACTTTAGCGTTGTATTTACCAATACTGTGGAAAAACTCAACTAAGCCTTTTTCGATACTATCGATAACGGTTTTATCAAGTGGTTCACCTTGGCGAATATCTTGCTGATCAAGAGACTCATTAAGCTGCTCGTCTTTAATGTCTTTATTGCCTTCAAACTCAATAAAGCTGATGGTAGGACGTTCCGTTACTTTAAAAATAACGTTGTTGCCATCACGAAGTGCTTTTATGTTATCAAAGTGCCCAGAACGATAAAGTGACTTTATTGTTTTTGAAATCGTATAGTCATCAACATTATCGCCTACGTTAATAGGAATATGTGTTAGCGCTGCACCAAGTGCTACGCGCTGCAAACCTTCAACTTTCAGGTCTTCAACAATAAAGGAGTTTTGGCCTAGGGCTGCAAAACTTGCACCCAATAAACTTGTTATTGCCAAATGTTTTTTTATAGCCATTTTATTATCTTTATCCTTTACAACTGTATTACCGCATAACACCTTACTAGTGGTGCTTTACAATCGTGTTCTAATTAGTAATTTGCCACGCTGTAACTACAAACGCGATACATCATTGAACAAAGCGAAACATGTTAGAAAAATGAGCAACAAGGCACCCACTTTAAAACCAAACTCTTGTGTCTTTTCAGAGACCGGCTTTTTACGAAAAAGTTCAATTATGTAATACATTAAGTGTCCGCCATCAAGCACTGGTAAGGGTAATAAATTAAATACACCCAAGTTAACGCTTATTAAGGCTAAAAAGCTTAAAAAGGCCACTAACCCATAGCTTACGCTAGTTCCAGCGCCTACTGCAATGCCCACAGGACCACTTAAATTTTTAACCGAAACCTGGCCTGTAATTAAATTACCAATCATGTCAAAACTGAGTGTAATTAAGCGCCAAGTTTCTTTTGTGCCTCGCACAATACTATCGAGCGGGCCGTAATGCCTTGTCTCTACATAGCCATCAGGCCATTGCTGTACAACAGGAGCAACACCTAAAAAGCCTTGCTCAATACCGTTATTATCAATGCGCCCTTTAGGGGTAACTGTAATGCCTTGTATAGTATCTTGTCTTTTTACACTAAATTGTAAAGATTTGTTAGCTGATTGCGTAATAAGATTAACTAATTGCTGCCAATTGCTTATTGTTTCACCGTTTACAGCCAAAATTGTGTCGTTAACTTGTAAATTAGCGTGTTCTGCGGCTGAGTCTTTAGTTACGGCGGCAATTGTTAAAGTTGCTTGAGGTCTAAATGGCACAATACCTAACGAACTCAGTGGTGGTACGTCTCGCTGGTCAAGCTTCCAACCCTCTAAATTAAGCGTTTTAACGCGTGGTTGAAGGTTTTTATCACGAACAATAACTTCAACGCTTTCTTCGCCTAAGTTAGACATAAGCGCAAATGTGGCATCTTGCCATGTCGTTATGTCATCATCACCAATTTTTATAATATGTTGAGAAGGCATAATGCCCGCCTGCTCTGCGCGACTGCCTTCGGTTATGCTGCCAACAACTGGCTTAACCGATTGCACACCTACCATATACATCACCGCAAGAGCAAAAATGGCAAACAAAAAGTTAGCCATTGGTCCCGCAGCAACAATAGCAATACGCGCTTGTACAGATTTAGAGTTAAACGACAAGTGGCGTTGATTTGCTGGTACGTCATCAACTCGCTCATCAAGCATTTTTACATATCCGCCTAATGGAATAGCGGCAATCACGTATTCGGTATTATATTTGTCATGCCATTTTAACAGTGGCTTACCAAAACCAATTGAAAAACGCAGCACTTTAACGCCCATTTTTCGTGCAACCCAAAAATGGCCATATTCATGTATGGCCACTAAAATACCAAGCGCTAAAATAAATGAGCCAAGATTCCAAAAAAAATCAAACATATTAATGCGCCACTTTTGTTATAAATTCTGAAGCGCTAATACGCGCTAATTTATCACACTCTAAAATTTCATCTAGGCTTTGCACATTGGTGTAAGTTGCAGCTTCTAGCGTCTGTGCATTTATTTTGTATATATCGGTAAAACCAATTTTACCGTTTAAGAATGCGCCCACAGCTATTTCATTTGCTGCATTAACCGTTGTTGTCGCGCCCTGCCCTGCACTACACGCATCAATCGCTAATTGTAAATTTGGATAACGAGAAAAATCAGGTTTAGTAAACGAAAAATCACAAATTTCAGAGAAGTTTAACGGTTTAACTCCCGCATTAATTCGCTCAGGATACGCAAGTGCATGGGCAATTGGCGTGCGCATATCGGGGTTACCCATTTGCGCTAAAATAGAACCATCGTGGTACTGCACCATTGAATGAATGATACTTTGTGGATGAATAACCACATCAATATCACTCGCATCACAATTGAATAACCACTTAGCTTCAATAAACTCTAAACCTTTGTTCATCATAGTTGCGGAATCTACTGATATTTTTTGACCCATCGACCAGTTAGGGTGTGCAACGGCTTCACTTACGGTTACATCTTTTAACGTATTTATATCACGCGTTAAAAATGGGCCACCAGAGCCGGTAAGCAAAATTTTACTTACGCCATGTTGCTGTAGTTTTTGATCGCCTTTGGCATTTTGTAACGAAGACGGTAGGCATTGAAAAATTGCATTATGTTCGCTATCTATTGGCAGCAAAGTGGCTTTATGTTGTTTAACTTTATCAATAAACAACTGACCTGACATAACTAAAGATTCTTTATTAGCTAGTAGTACTTTTTTACCCGCTTCAACAGCACTTAATGTGGGTAGTAAACCAGCTGCACCTACAATTGCCGACATTACAATGTCAACATCAGGATGAGCACATAAGTCACTCATTGCTTGCTCACCGTGCATAACAAGAGTTTGGCACTGAGTATTAGCTAAATACGCAGATAATTGCTCTGCGGCCTGCTGGTTAGCCATAATCGCATAAAGCGGTTCATGTTCAATACACAACTCCGCCATTTTCTTTGCATTTTGTCCTGCAGCCAAAACAAAAACATCAAATAGCTCTTTATTGCGCGACACAACATCAAGTGTACTTAAACCAATTGAGCCCGTTGCGCCTAAAATAACCAGCAATTGCTTTTGGCTCATAAACTAAGAGTCCACGCATAGCACATAACAAACATTGGAGCAGCAGCCGTTAAGCTGTCAATTCTATCTAAAATACCGCCGTGTCCTGGTAAACATCGACCGCTATCTTTTAAACCAGCTTCACGTTTAAACATGCTTTCCAGTAAATCACCTACCGCAGAAAACAACGCAATAAATGCTGTCATTATCGCGTACACAGGCCATACAACTAAATCAACATCGGTAAAGTGACAAAATGCTAATACAAAAATAATAGAAGCGACTACACCGCCTGCTAACCCTTCAATTGTTTTATTAGGGCTTACTTTAGGCATTAACTTATGTTTACCAAAACTTTTACCCGTAAAGTAAGCACCCACATCTGCGCTCCATACAATACCGAGTACCACTAAAATTAGCACCGAACCAAAATGAGTTGATTCAGCATATTGCGCGCTACGTAGTGTATTTAGTGCAAGCCATAACGGCACAAGCGTTAATAATCCTGCAATGCCGCGCATAACTAGGCCTTCATTCCACGCTTTAGCCATTTCTGGGTAGCGCCAAATTAAATAGCTAGCAACAATCCACCAAGCAAACGAAAGCGTAAATACGTAATTTGCATCACCGACTAGCTTGCCATTTTCCCATAATGATTCAATAGGCCAATGTAAATTAAGCAAGGCAAGTAAAGCGCCAATAAACACAACAAAGGCAGCACGTTTAAGCTTGTCGCAAAGGCCCATAAATGCAGACCATTCCCATGCGCCTAATAATACAATTGCACCAGCAAAGTAACTAAATAACGTAAGCGGTGTATAAAAAACCAAAGCCAATGCTAATGGAGCTAGCACTAGAGAGGTTAAAATTCGTTGTTTTAACAAAATGTGACCCTTATTCTATTTAGGTTTGAGCGAGTAATTGTTTTATTTGTTCGCCCGTACAACCAAAACGTCGCTCTCTGGCAACGTAACACGCAATGGCCTCAGCAAATGCTGCTTCATTAAAATCTGGCCAAAGTGTCTCGGTAAAGTAAAGTTCTGCATAAGCAACTTGCCATAGTAAAAAATTACTAATACGAACATCGCCACCAGTGCGAATAAGTAAATCAGGTTCTGCCTGATCTGCCATGCTCATATGCTGTGCTAAGCGCTCTTCTGTAATATCTTCTGCGTTTAGTGTGCCCTGCGCAACTTGCAAAGCAAGTTGTTTTGCCGCATTGGCAACATCCCAACGACCACCGTAATTAGCTGCAACATTTAAACGCAACCCGGTGTTATTTTCAGTCAGCTTATGCGCAGCGTCTACCTTGCTACGTAATCCTTCAGAAAATCGTGATAAGTCTCCAATAATGGTCAGTTTTACATTGTTTTTATGAAGCTTTTTAACTTCCTTTGTTAAAACAAATAAGAAAAGCTCCATTAAAGTGTTTACTTCGTCTTCAGGGCGGCGCCAGTTTTCACTACTAAAAGCAAATAAGGTTAACGATTGTATCCCTAATTTAGTACAAAACTGAACAGATTGACGAACTGCGTCTACGCCTTTTTTATGCCCATACACACGAGGTCTATTTCTAGCTTGCGCCCAACGTCCGTTCCCATCCATGATGATAGCAACATGTTTGGGTAAACATTGCTGTGAAATTGTGTCAGCATCTAGAACCATAAATATCGAGTATTCCATAAAAAAACGCCGCCTAGTATACCCTAGACGGCGTTTCAAAACTAATAAAATTAGCTGTTTAGATTTCCATCAATTCTGTTTCTTTAGCCGCTAATAGAGTATCCATTTCTTTAATAAACTTATCAGTAAGCTTTTGAATTGCATCATCTGATTGACGCGCTTCATCTTCAGAAATGTCTTTCTCTTTTAATAAACTTTTTACATCGCCATTAGCATCACGACGAATGTTACGAATAGCAACACGACCGCCTTCTACTTCAGCGCGTACAATTTTAATTAAATCTTTACGACGTTCTTCAGTAAGAGGAGGAAGTGGTACACGAATAACAGTACCTGCTGACATAGGGTTTAAACCTAAGTCAGACGCCATAATTGCTTTTTCAACAGCTTGCGCTAAAGACTTATCAAACACACCAATAGCCAGTGTACGAGAATCTTCAATTGTTACGTTAGCAACTTGGTTTAAAGGCGTTGGTGCACCGTAGTACGACACCATAATGCCATCTAAAATTGCAGGGTGTGCACGGCCAGTACGAATTTTAGATAGTTGACTACCTAGTGCAGTTACACTTTTTTGCATGCGCGCTTGCGCGTCTTTTTGAATATCGTTAATCACGGTTTAATCCTAATTATTTGATTATTTCATCTGAGGCTTGTGAAGAAATAAGTGTTCCTTCCGCTTCACCCATAATTACGCGTTTTAGCGCGCCTGATTTATTCATGTTAAATACGCTCAATGGCATTTTATGATCGCGAGCTAGAGTAAACGCTGCTAAATCCATAACTTTTAATTCTTTGTCAATAACTTCATTGTAGCTTAAATGGGTATAAAGCGTCGCATCTGGATTTTTAACAGGGTCATCACTGTATACGCCATCAACTTTAGTCGCTTTAATTACAGTATCCGCTTCAATTTCGATACCGCGTAAACACGCAGCAGAATCGGTAGTAAAAAACGGATTACCTGTACCGGCTGCAAAAATAACAACGCGACCAGTTTTTAATAAGCTAATTGCTTCAGCCCAATTATAAGCGTCACATACACCATTAAGCGGAATAGCCGACATAAGACGACAATTTACAAATGCACGGTGTAGCGCATCACGCATTGCAAGGCCGTTCATAACAGTTGCAAGCATACCCATGTGATCGCCTACTACGCGATTCATACCTGCTTCTGCAAGTGATCCACCGCGTAAAAAGTTACCTCCACCAATAACTAAACCCACTTCTACGTCGAGTTCTACTAGCTCTTTAATTTCTTGAGCCATACGATCTAAAACTTTAGGGTCGATGCCAAAGCCTGCGTCTCCCATTAAAGCTTCACCACTTAATTTGAGAAGAACACGTCTAAAAATAGGTTTGCGATTGATAATCATAGTATTGGGGCCAACTTTTATTGAATTATGGATAAAAAATAACCGCGCTTATGTTAAACATAAAAGCGCGGTTATTTTAAAGAATTTCTAGCTGCGAAGCAAAACCAAATAGTACTTTAATTGCATCTAATTTCCTTTTGCTTCACAAATAGTAATCTTACTTAGCTTTAGCAGCAGCGATTTGAGCAGCAACTTCAGCAGCAAAATCTTCTTCTTTCTTCTCGATGCCTTCACCAACTTCTACACGTACGAAGCTAGTAACTGTTGCGTTTTTCTCTTTAAGAATATCGCCAACAGTTTTCTTAGGCTCCATGATGAAAGCTTGACCAGTAAGAGAAACCTCACCAGTGAATTTTTTCATACGGCCAACAACCATCTTCTCAGCGATTTCAGCAGGCTTGCCTTCATTCATCGCGATTTCGATTTGTACTTGCTTTTCTTTAGCAACAACGTCAGCAGGTACATCTGAAGGTGTTAGGTATTCAGGGCTAGATGCAGCAACGTGCATTGCAACGTGCTTAAGTGTTTCTTCATCAGCAACACCAGCAACAACAACACCGATACGATCGCCATGACGGTACTCAACTAGGTTTTCACCAGTTACATACTGTAAACGACGTACATTGATGTTTTCGCCAATTTTAGTAACTAGCTCAACACGGTCTTCTTCAAACTTAGCTTGTAAGTCTTCGATAGAGATAGTGTCAGCAATTGCAGCGTCAGCAACTTTATTAGCAAATGCTAAGAAGCTTACGTCTTTTGCAACGAAATCTGTTTGACAGTTAACTTCTACTAGTACTGCAACACCCGCGTTTTGCTTGATGATGATAGTACCTTCAGCAGCAATGTTACCTGCTTTTTTAGCAGCTTTAGCAGCGCCACTTTTACGCATGTTTTCAATCGCTAACTCGATGTCGCCATCAGTCTCAGTTAACGCTTTTTTACAATCCATCATGCCAGCGCCTGTGCGCTCGCGTAATTCTTTAACTAGGGCAGTAGTTACAGCCATTAGTAAATCCTCAAATCTGAAATCAGGTTAGATAAGCGGGTTACCCGCTCGACAAGAATAGCAAGTCTTCACCTTAAAAAGATGAAGACTTGATGACAGCTAATTACTCAGCTTCAACGAAATCGTCTTTCTCAGCTTGAGCAACGATGTTATTCTCGCGGCCTTCAGTAATAGCAGCTGCAACAGCGCTAGTGTAAAGGCTTACAGCACGGATAGCATCATCGTTACCAGGTACGATGTAATCAACACCGTCTGGGTTAGAGTTAGTATCTACGATTGCAACAACTGGAATACCTAGGTTGTTTGCTTCACGGATAGCAATGTGCTCGTGGTCAGCATCGATAACGAAAAGCGCGTCTGGAAGACCGCCCATGTTTTTGATACCACCAAGGCTCTTTTCAAGCTTTTCCATTTCGCGGTTAAGCGTTAACGTTTCTTTCTTAGTTAACTTCTCGAAAGTTCCGTCTTGGCTTTGTGCTTCAAGGTCTTTAAGACGCTTGATTGATTGACGTACAGTTTTCCAGTTAGTCAACATACCACCTAACCAACGGTGATTTACGAAGAACTGGTCGCTTTCTAAAGCGGCTGATTTAACTGCGTCGCTTGCTGCGCGCTTAGTACCAACGAAAAGAACTTTACCTTTGTTTGCTGCAGCACCTGATAAAAACTTAAGTGCGTCGTTGAACATTGGTACAGTTTGCTCAAGGTTGATGATATGTACACGGTTACGTGTGCCGAAGATGAAAGGCTTCATCTTAGGGTTCCAGTAACGTGCTTGGTGACCAAAGTGAACACCAGCTTGAAGCATATCGCGCATTGAAACGTTTGCCATTTTATAGATCCTCTATAGTTGTTTAGGGTTAGGCCTCCACATATCCCATAGCACCAACACCGAAGTAATTAAACTTCAAATGCACCCAAGTGTATGTGACGATACGTGTGTGTGTTAAAATAAAATTGTGTTTGCCTTAAATACAAAAAATCATTTAAGAATTTATTTGTAAAAAGACGGCGCGCTTTATACCATATTAAAATTAAATACTCAACGTCGCGTGCAAAATTTGTTCTGCGACAAATGTTAAAAAATCAACTTTGGAGCCTCAATGAGCGCTATTATCAAGACCCCTGAAGAAATAGAGAAAATGCGCGTAGCTGGGCGCTTAGCGGCCGATGTACTTGAAATGATCGGCCCTCATGTAGTGCCAGGTGTTACCACCGATGAGCTAAATACACTTTGTCATGATTATATTGTTAATGTGCAACAAGCAATCCCTGCTCCATTAAATTATCATGGCTTTCCAAAATCAGTTTGTACGTCAGTTAATCATGTTATTTGTCACGGAATTCCAAATGACAAAGCATTAAAAGAAGGCGACAGCGTAAATATTGACGTAACGGTCATTAAAGATGGTTACCACGGTGACACATCTAAAATGTTCCATGTTGGTACACCAAATATTCAAGGTAAACGTCTTGCAGAAGTAACGCAAGAAAGCTTATACCTTGCTATCAAAATGGTAAAACCAGGTGTGCGCTTAGGTGATATTGGTGAAGCAATTCAAAAATATGCAGAGAGCTTTAACTACTCAATTGTACGTGAGTATTGCGGCCATGGTATTGGCGCAGGATTTCATGAAGAACCACAAATAATGCATTACGGTAAAGCCGGAACTGGCGAAGCCTTAAAAGCAGGTATGTGTTTAACTATTGAACCTATGGTTAATGCGGGTAAACGCCAATGTAAGCTTCTTAAAGATGATTGGACAGTAGTTACACGCGACCGTAGTTTGTCTGCGCAGTGGGAACATACTTTATTAGTGACTGAAAATGGTGTTGAAATTTTAACGCTACGATCAGATGATACAATCGACAGGATTATCGAACACTAATAAAAACCGAACCATTTGATAAAAGTACTTATCAAAATAAAGGTTCAACAAGGAGCCAGCCCACGTGGCATTACCCAACAAAGTAAAAAAGTTGCTTAGCGATGCTGAGCAACTTAGTGATTATCGCGATTGTTCTAGCTATTTTTATAAATGGCTACATAACGAGTTTTCTAAACAACCGGTTGGGAATTTAATTAATGCCCGGGCTGAGTTTATTGACCGCTTACTCATAAAGCTGTTTCATGTTTACGACTTAGCGCATGAGCCTGATTTAGCGCTAATTGCTGTAGGCGGATACGGACGTGGCGAGCTACATCCCTACTCCGACATCGACTTTTTATTGCTTGTAACTAAACCGCCAAGCGAAGAAATATGCGAAAAAATAGGCCAGTTTGTCACCATGCTATGGGATCTCAACTTAGAGATTGGCCACAGCGTGCGCACCATAGAACAAGCCATTGAGCAAAAACGTGAAGACGTTACTTTTGCCACCAGCTTGCTCGAAAGCCGCCTTATTTTTGGTAACCACATTGAGTTTGAAAAACTCAAGATGCATATTCTTGAAACGCCCGTATGGCGCTCAGGTGAATTTTTTACTGCTAAAGTTCAAGAGCAAAACTTACGCCACAGAAAGTGCCACGGCACCGCGTATAATCTTGAGCCAAACATTAAAGAAAACCCCGGTGGTCTGCGCGATTTACAAACCATTATTTGGGTTGCAAAAAAGCACTTTAGAACCGAAACCCTGCAAGAATTAATAAGCCACGGATACTTAACTCACGAAGAGTTTCAAGAGCTTTCAGAGTGCCTAGAAAACCTATGGAATATTCGCTTTGCACTGCATTTAGCTGCAGGTCGAGCCGAAAACCGTTTATTGTTTGATCATCAACCGCAAGCCGCCGAAATTTTAGGTTTTGGCAGCGACGGCAAAGCCTCTGTTGAGCGTATGATGAAACGCTTATTTAGAATAATGAGCCGTGTGCGCGAGCTTAACCAAATGCTACTTTCATACTTTGAACAAAGTATAATGCCCGAAAGTAGTGAAAAAACGGTGATAGAACTCGACAGAAACTTTGAACAAGTGGGCCATCAAATACGCGTAAAAGATCCGTCGGTATTTTTTAGACGCGACCAACTCTTTGTATTGTTTGAGCACATAGCCGACAACCCAGCAATAACGCATATTTACCCAAGTACTATTCGTACCATTCGCCAGGTGCGCCGTCGTTTATTGGGTGATTTACAAGATTACGCAGCCTGCCGTGAAGCATTTTTACGCTTAGTTAAACACCCTAATGGCATGGGACGCGCATTTACGCTGATGCACAAGCACGGCATGCTTGCCGCCTACTTACCACAGTGGCGTAATATATTTGGGCAAATGCAGTTTGATTTATTTCATGCCTATACCGTTGATGAGCACACCCATAAGTTAATCAAAAATATTTACGAATACTTTGATAAAACAGGCATTAGCGAGTTTCCTATTTGTAGTGAAATAGTCACTCGAATGGATAAACCAGAGCTACTTTATTTAGCGGGTATATTTCATGATATTGCTAAAGGCCGAGGTGGCGACCATTCAGAACTTGGCGCTGTTGATGCCATAGCTTTTGCTAAATTGCATGGCTTTTCATCGGCTGATGCTAAACTAGTAGCATGGCTTGTAAGTAACCATTTACTTATGTCGGTTACCGCACAGCGTAAAGATATTAACGACCCAGCTGTAATAAAAGACTTTGCAACACGTATTAAAACAGAGCGCCAACTCGACTACTTATATTGTTTAACCGTTGCCGACATACGTGCAACCAACGACAACTTATGGAACGATTGGAAAAACACCCTACTGCGTGAGCTTTATTTACACACGCAACGCGCACTGCGCTTAGGGCTCGAAAACCCAATGGATCAACGCGACCAAATTCGCGACAAAAAGCATCAAGCTAAACAGCGTCTTCTTAATTTAGGTTATCAAGAGGAACAAATTGATTTAATTTGGAGCCGCTTTAAAGCCAACTATTATACCGCTTTTAGCGAACAGCAAATATCATGGCAAACCGAGCATTTATTAAATAGCCCCGATTTAAGCCAACCAAGTGTTATTGTGTCTAACAAAGCGATGCATGGCGGTACGCAAGTATTTGTGTACAGCCCTTACTCTGGCGCACTATTTGCCAGATTAGTGAGCGTTATTGGCTCTAAAAAAGCACAAATACAACACGCTCAAGTACTGACCACAAAAGACGGTTATATACTGTTTAGCTTTGTAATACTTGAAGTGAGCGGCGACCCTATAGCCAGTGGTAGAGCGCAATCAATTAAACGTGGACTTGAGCAAGCCCTAAGCGATCCGCGTAAAAAAATTCGCTTTAAAAAGAGCCGAACTCAACGCTTTAAAGATTTTAATATTAAACCTAAAATTGTACTGCGCCCACATGCACGCAAAGACCGTAGCTTAATAGAAATTCAAGCCGTCGATATACAAGGTTTACTAACCAAAATAGCTGAAGTTTTCCAAGCGCATTTACTACACATTCACGCTGCCCGTATTACCACAGTAGGTGAACGTGCCGAGGATTTCTTTGTTGTATCAAATAACGAATACCAAGCGCTGACTGATGAAGAGCAAGCAAAAATTCATCAGGCATTACGTAAAAAATTCAACGCCGAAACAGAATAGAGGACACACATGTCAGATTTAAAAACGATGATCGAAAACGCATGGGACAACCGCGATAGTATTAGCCCAAGCACAGTATCAAGCGACGTAAAACAAGCCATTATTGACGCACTTGATTTACTTGATAGCGGCGCAGCACGCGTTGCTGAAAAAATATCGGGTGAATGGGTTGTACATCAGTGGCTTAAAAAAGCCGTTTTACTGTCGTTTCGTATTCGCGACAACCAACCAATGAACGATGGCGTAAACCAGTTTTACGACAAAGTACCGCTTAAATTTAGCGACTACACCCCAGAGCAGTTTCAGCAAGGCGGTATGCGCGTAGTACCAAACGCTGTAGCACGTAAAGGCAGCTTTGTAGGTAAAAACGTTGTACTTATGCCATCGTACGTAAACATTGGCGCATACGTTGACGACGGCACCATGGTTGATACATGGGCGACTGTAGGCTCGTGTGCACAAATTGGTAAGAACGTACATTTATCAGGTGGCGTTGGCATAGGCGGCGTTTTAGAGCCTCTACAAGCTAACCCAACTATAATTGAAGACAACTGCTTTATTGGCGCACGTTCTGAAATTGTTGAAGGCGTAATCGTTGAAGAAGGCGCTGTAATTTCAATGGGCGTTTACATCAGCCAAAGCACCCGTATTTATGACCGCGAAACTGGCGAAATTCACTACGGCCGCGTACCAGCAGGCGCAGTAGTTGTACCAGGCGCACTACCGTCAAAAGATGGCACCCACAGCCTGTACGCTGCAATTATCGTGAAGAAAGTAGACAAGCAAACACGTGAAAAAGTAGGCATAAACGCCCTACTACGCTCAATCGATGAGTAACACGTAGGTTGGGTTGAGTGAAACGAAACCCAACGATACTTTGAAGTTAAGTGTTTTAGCTGAACTTTACTTGTATATAGAAAGCTCTGAGCCCTTTGTGGGTTTGGAGCTTTTTAAATTCTTCTAAATGAAGTTTGAGTGCTGGACACCTCTACATTAAAATTCAATGAACTCAAAAGGGACTTTAAGCCTTTAACGGCCAACTCATTATTTTCTGATGGTCCTATTATAATTTCTTCAATTGAATTTTTAGGAAAAGGTACCGCTCTATATGGGGCTATAATGCCGGATTTTAAAGTTCTATACTTTAAAGGAAAAAACTCTTTCTCCCCATTCTTAAGCTCTATAAAATCGATATAAGAACATTCTATAAAATCAAAGTAATCTACTTTTGGCTCATCATTCATCACTACAAAACCTGGTGAATAAAGTGTAAAGCGAAATTCTTTTTCGTACATGAATGTTTTGTTTTTTATACTTGCAACCTCAAAAGCAATATCATTAAAAGCTGCGATAACGAGTTTGCCCAGCTTTCCATTAAGTTCGTTTTTATCTAAACTTTCATCCAGTCTGCAATCTAATACTTCAGGAAGATATTTTTCAATTAATAAATTTAGCATTTCCTTTGTTGGCTCATAAACAACATCGGCATAATCAATCAAAAATTTATGCCGTATAAAGTATTCGTTATCGTGGAATTTATCTTTATTAAACTTTATACAATATGAAGTCTGTTCTGAACCGTAAGTAAGCCAGTGATTTAAACTATCTCGCTCTGTTGTGAATGAAACTGTATAAATATCACCCAACAGATTCTCATCTAAAGTATTCCAAAAAGATGCTAAGAACATATTAGCAGAATCAATATCTGCATTTTGCAGTTTACTCTTAATATCTTTTGAAGGTATGCCTTTACGTTTAGCATAGATTTCTTCGAATTTTTCTTGTGAAAATTCTGAAAATTCCTCTCTAAGCAATTTTATCTTATCAATACCTTCTTTAATTTCTCTAAAGTCATTTAGATACTCTGTATTAGTAGCCCATAAACTTTTGCTCTCTAATATCCCTTTCAGACCCTCTGCAGACGTGTAGTGGTAAACATATTCCATATTTAAAGTCTTAAATAATTAATTTTATTTATTCTGAGTCTAACTCTTTAAGCGAAAACAATAAAATTGAATATTCTAAGACGTAAAAAGTTGGGTTTCGTTTCACTCAACCCAACCTACGCCGATAATATTATTACCGAGCTGCTGCTCATTGTTAGCAATGGCCTCCCAAAAAACAAAAAAACACTGATAAAATAAGTGCTTTTGTATAGCAACGTAGTAATTACTTTGCCCTACTTCGTCAACAAACAAGATAAACAAACCTTTCTCCCACTAAACCCCATTAAAATAAAATTTACATAGTTAACTTAGTGGTGATATAACTGAATGTGTTTTAGGAACGGAGTTGGTGATAAATCAAACCGTTAGCTGCCAGCTAAAAAATATTACTCAGCTAGCTTACCCTCACACCCTTTACTTAAAGAAAGTAAAAACCCTAACTAAAACAGTGTTTACCACATTTTAAATAACAAAAGCACAAGTAGGTTGTACTAATGGAAGAGTATTTAATCGTTAAACAAAAAAGTAGATATCCTATCGCTATTGCGGCTTTATTGCTGTTATTGGTTTTGGGCTATTTAATTAAAGTAGTGCTGTTCTCTGATGATATTCCTGAGCGTTATTTAAAGCCAATATTAGTCTCTCAAGTATCATTACCCAACGTATTAAAAGGGATTGGTACAATAGAGCCTACACAAAGAGAGCTTTTGTCTGCGCCGCTAAAAGGCAATATCAACACACTTACAATTCGTGAAGGGCAAGCTATAAAAAAAGGCCAAGTATTAGCAAAGCTGACTAACTACGAATTGGAGCAAGATATACATAATGCGAGTTATGAGCAGCTTAATTTAGAATCCCAAGTAGCTATTGATAAAAGTAATTTAGCAATTAAGCTCTCGCAAATTAAAGTCGACTTATCAAAAGCTAAAATGGCATTGCAGCAGCAAGCACTTGAATTAAATGCTAATAAAGTTTTAATGGAACAAGGTATTATTTCTGCAATTCGCTTTAAACAAAGCGAAATGCTTTACAAGCAAAGTGAACTTGAAGTTAATGCCAAAAATGGTGAACTGAGTCTATTTAAAGAGGCATTTGATCAGCAATTAATTGCGCTTGATAACAAAGTAAACATCGCAAAAAACAAACTTAGCTATTTACAAAGGCGTCAAGAGCAACTAACACTCACAGCAAACTTTGACGGTACCGTAAGTCAAAACTTAGCTAAATTAGGTCAAGCGGTTACTCAAGGGCAATCACTGTTTGAGTTAATAGAGACCGACAACTTACTGGCTAAAATACAAGTCCCTCAGTATTCATCTAATCAGTTACGAATAGGCCAAAAAGCAGACATAGTTACACCCAGTGGCACAATTGCAGCTAAGGTTGATTATATAGATACAGTAATAAGAAATGGCGCTATTAATGTGTTTTTAGTATTAAACGCCCCCCCACCATCATGGCTTAGAAGCAGCCAAGCAATAGAAGCCCATATTTATTTGGAGCAATCTTTAGTAGCTCAAAACATTAAAAAACCGAATGATTTTGATAACTACAGTCTGTGGAAAATATATGAAATAACACCCTCAAGCAAAGCTATTCTTACTCATATAAATTACAAAACGACAGAGCAGGACACTTTAAGCTTTGATGGATCGCTACAAGGTAACTATGTTTTATTACTACCAGCAGCTTATGCCACTCAAAGTTACCTTGATTTGAAAGAAGTATTTTAATGAGATGTCAGTTATGAGTTATCCGTTAATAGAGTTTAATAATGTTTTTTATCAATACCCTAATACCAAAATTGATACTCTCAAAGCTGTAAGTTTTAAAATAAACAGTGGTGACTACATTGCAATAACTGGTACTTCTGGCAGTGGTAAAAGTACCCTACTTTCTATTTTAGGTTTACTAAACTTACCTAGCCAAGGGCAGTACACTATTTTAGGCACTAACACAGCAGACTTAACATCCGACTCTATTGCAGCCATTAAAAACAGAGAACTTGGTTTTATATTTCAAAACTTTAATTTATTAAATCATTTAAGCGTATTTGATAACGTAGCTTTGCCACTCAGTTACAACAAATCGGTGCCTAGAAAGGATTACCAAAAAAAAGTAGAAGCTGCGCTTAATAAAGTAAATATGCTTGAATTTATTGATAGAAAGCCAAGCCAATTGTCAGGCGGGCAACAACAAAGAGTTGCTATTGCTAGAGCATTAATAAATGAGCCCTCTATTATTTTAGCCGATGAGCCTACTGGTAATTTAGATTCGAGTAATAGCGAACAAATATATCAGTTACTCAATAAGCTAAACGACGATGGCAAAACAATTTGCTTAATAACACATGATGAAAACCATGCTAAAACAGCAAAAACGCGTTTGTATATTCAAGACGGACAGCTTAGTGCGCAAGGTTTTTGATGCTGAACTTAATTACTGATCTGACCTTAAACTGGCTAAAATATGCTAAGCAAAATACTAAATTATGGCTTAGCTGTTTGTTGCTGAGTATTCCTTTATGTTTAATTTTAAATATAAGTAATATTCATAGTCAGTTTTTATCAGCCGATTACACGGCAATAAATAACATCCACAACATTAAACAAGTTTACTTAAGTGATACTCAAAATGACTTACCCGTTGATGAGTACATTTTTGATGAAATAACTGTATTGCACCAAGATTTAGTCGGCGTTTTTGAGCGTTCTATTGATTTATCATTAAAGCTTTCGGTTAATCATGATAGCGAGCCTGTTAAGGTAAGCTTTATATCGGGGGGTTATAAACAATTAGGTATCATTCCTGCTTTAGGCAGCTTTGAGAAATTAGATTTCCCAAAACAAGGCAGCGCACTAAGTGCCGCCATTAGCTATTCGTTTTGGCATACTCATTTTAAAGGTGTCACTGATATTATTGGCAAACAGCTTGTTGTTAATAATAAAAGCATAAACATTGTTGCTGTAATGCCAAAAGAGTTTAAAAGCTTTAAACGTGCCTATGAACCTAAACTTGTTATTCCTTACTCGCAACTCAAGCGTATTTTGCCTCAAGAAAGTAGCCTGACCCCTGATACATTTACGTATATTTTAGGGCACGTTAAAAATAAAAAACTCTTTTTAAGCTTTATAAATAAGCACTTACAAAACGAAATTTTTATATTTGATAATACCGAACTTAAGTTTAGTGATGGTATTGGCGTTAGCCCTACTCACTTTAATAAAATATTGAAGCGTCTAAACTTATTGCAGTTACTTTATTATATTTTACTCACATTTAGCTTTATAGCCTTTTGTGCATTTTACTGTGCAGAGTCAATTAAAAAGCAACAAGAAGAAACTATACGCAAACTATGTGGAGCCAATAACAAACACATTTTTGTGCAGCAAATTATTGATATTGCACTCACAAGCCTACTACTTATTATTGTAATGTGCGCTTTGTATCCACTGAGCGACCGCATCAGCACAATTTTATTACCAAGCCTGAATCAGCTAAGCAGCTCTTTTTCATTATTTACGCTGGCGGTATTTTACATTGTTATTATTACTTTTTTATCGGCGCTTAGTTATTTTCAACGAAGGTGGATACACAGCAGTATTGGACGCGGCCAAAGTGCAACAACAAGCGAAAAAGTACAAGTGTTCTCATTGCTTTCGCTACTTACTAGCCTTGCTATTACAAGTGTTTACATTAGTAGTTTGGTTATTTACAGCCAGATTAATTTAAATAATAAAAGTATGGGTTTTAATGCAGATAATATTCTAATTGCCAGCTTTAGTTTTCCACAATCACCTAGCGAGGCCTTTAATGCAAATAACTCTGCTCAACAATTAATTCAGCAATTAAATTCACTGCCCATTATTGAAGAAGTATCACTTAGCTCTGCTCCGCCACTATCAGATCGCAGTGGGTTTAGTGCATGGTACACCGTTACCGGACAAGCTATCAGTTCGGGGAAAAGCGCCAGTACCGCAAGCCATAGAGTGAGCCCGCATTACTTTAAAACTATTGGCGCTAAGCTTATCTCAGGGCAAAGCGTGCAATGGCAACAGTATCAAAGCATTGTTGTTAACAGTGCTTTATGGGATCAATACTTTGCAGGCACAGAACTAAGCCAAGCTTATTTATTAGCCCAATTTGATACTGGAAAAGTAAAGCATAAAGTAGTTGGCGTTGTTAATGATATTTATAATGAAGGAGCCGATACACCAGTTCAGCCCACTGTGTACAGTGTAATAAGCGCCCTGACAGGTTTTGAAACAATCATAATTAAAACTTATGCGCCCATCACACAAGTTGAAAGTGAACTCCAAACGGCAGTAAAGGCATTAAGTGTAAACTTTAACGATTTATCACTTACCCCCCTTTCGTCTTTAGTAAAAAATGAGCAAGCCCCTAGAAATGCATTACTTATAATTACCGTTGTGTGCTCCTCAATTCTTCTACTCTCTGCGTTTTTATACAACTACAGTAGTATTAAACAACTTACGGCTAAATCATCCACAGAGCTTGCGTTAAGACGTGCTATGGGCGCTCGCAGCTACCAAATATGCTATTTATTTTTAAAGCTCTTTTTCACTGCATTTGTGATAGCCCACATAGTTATTGTTGCACTATTTTTCACCCAACATGAAAAACTACAAACTTTTTTATTTCAACAATCCGTTTTTGACCTAAATATTATACTGATAGTGCATTTAGTCATTTTGTTAGTGGTTATATGTATTATTGCTATAGAGATTAAAAAAACACTTAACAACTCGTGGAATCACTTAACTTAAGGATAAACATGTACAAATTACTACTAGCTACACTACTTATATACGGCGGAAATACATACGCTGAGCAGTACAGTTTCTCTCATTACCAAATGGTTAAATCGCCCATTAATAATACCGCACCGCAAATGTTTTTATTTAACAGCAAAGGCGAGTTGATGCATTACTCTGATAAATATTTACCAAATATTTTATCCATTTTTAAAAATAAACAAAGCCATCCTGATCCTGATTTAATTAAAAGTAATTTAGAGCAGCTATTAACAACATTGCCCGATTTTACCCAGCAAAAGTATACGTTGTTTTACACCTCAATAGATGAAGGTATAGGCCCCTGCCCGCCTTGTAGGCAACAAGAAAAAACCATCGACATGCTTAAAAGTAAGTTTTCAGATAAGCAGTTAAAGGTTCATTCAATTTCTATAATTTCCAGTGACAACGGTATATAAAAAAAAACCGCTAAATAACTTTAGCGGGCTTTTTGTTGCGAAGGTTAAATCTTTAAAAAGTTTACAGCGCGTTAAATACGTCGTCTGTTTTAGCTGCGCAAATAAAGTCGTTTTTATGTAGGCCTTTAATTGAATGGCTCCACCATGTAACGGTTACTTTGCCCCACTCGGTTAATAAACCTGGGTGATGGCCTTCGTCTTCTGCCATGTCGCCTACTTTGTTAGTAAACGCGATAGCCTGTTTAAAGTTTTTAAATTTATAAACACGCTCAAGCTGCATAATGCCGTCGCGTACTTCTGGAACCCAGTCTGGGATTTTAGTAATTAATTGTGCTAACTCTTCGTCAGATACTTTTGGCGCATCTACATGACAGGCTTCGCATTTTTGTGCACTTAATGAAGACATTCTAAATCCTTACTTTTAGCTTTTTTAGCATTAATGTTTAACTGGCTAATTTTTCTTTTGGTGGAAATTTTGGGTCGTGCAAACCAAGCTCTTTAGCTCGCTCAACCAAAGTCATAATATCCATTTGCGATATATCAAACAGATCATGAATCGAATTTATGGTGTAGTACTGTGGTTGCATAATATCAATACGGTACGGCGTACGCAGTACATCAAGCACATTCATTGGGCTGATTTCTGGCGTGTTTGAGTATACGTACTGAGTTTCACCTGGGCTTGATAAAATACCGCCGCCGTAGATACGCAGGCCATCTTCGGTTTGCATTAAACCAAATTCAACCGTAAACCAGTATATACGTGCAAGGTATACACGGTCTTTTTTCTGCGCTGCGTAACCTAATTGTCCGTACTTATGCGTAAACTCGGCAAAGTCAGGATTAGTTAACATGGCGCAATGGCCAAATATTTCATGAAAAATATCTGGCTCTTGTAGGTAGTCAAATTCTTCGCGGCTACGAATAAATGTAGCTACCGGAAACTGCTTGTTTGCTAGTAATCTAAAAAACTCATCAAAGTCGATAAGCGCAGGCACTGGCGCTACTTGCCAACCGGTAGTGGCAAGTAATACTTCGTTTAATTCGCTTAACTGCGGAATACGATCGTGCGGCAGGTTAATCTTTTTTAACCCTTGCATGTACTCATTGCAGGCTTTGCCTTCTATGCACGCAAGTTGGCGCGCTACAAGCTCAGACCAAATTTTATTTTCTTCATCACTCCAATGTATAACACCATTTTCGTCTGGTGTTTTGGATGTGTATTTACTTGCTTTAGCCATAAGTACCTTCTTGGGTGTGTGCCCTAAATCGGTGTCAGTGTGATACTCAAATCTATTGAATATCGAATGACCCCATACTATGCAAAAGTGAAGAAAAGTTTAATAGATAGGCTAATATCAGTATTTGGCGCGATCACCCCAATCGTAAAGTTAAAGTTACACCTGTGGCACATTAAAAATACAGACCTTTAATTAAAGGCCTGTAGCTTATTTTTATGTGTACACAATTAAATACACCTAACCAATTTTAGTAAAAGCTTGGTCTAAATCACTAATAATGTCGTTAACATCTTCAAGCCCAACCGAGAGCCTGATCAGCCCATCACTTATTCCAGCGGCAGCTCGCTCCTCTGGCGTATAAGGCGAGTGAGTCATAGATGCAGGATGCTGAATCAGTGTTTCAGCGTCGCCTAGGCTTACAGCAAGTGTACAAAGTTTCATACTATCAATAAATTGCGCGCCATCTTGTAGCGTACCTTTTATTTCAAATGCAATAACACCACCAGCGGCTTTCATTTGGTTACCAATAAACTTATAACCTGGGTGCGATTTAAGCCCCGGGTAATATACGGTGCTTACTTGTGGATGCGCTTCTAGATATTCGGCTATTGTTTGTGCGCTTTGACAATGGCGCTCTATTCTAATGGCGAGTGTTTTTAAGCCTCGATTAATTAGCCATGCGTCGTGCGGGCTTATGGTTGCACCAATATCTTTTAGTACGGTCATTTTAATGTGTGTTATGTGCTCAAGCGATCCACATACAATACCGGCGACTACGTCACCATGACCATTTAAGTACTTGGTCGCACTGTGCATTATAATGTCGATACCGTATTTTTTAGGTGATTGCAGTAGCGGCGTTAAAAAGGTGTTGTCGACTACGCTAATTAAATTGTGCTCTTTAGCAACTGCGCCAAGGAGTGCTAAATCAATAACCGCCATAGTGGGGTTAATTGGCGTTTCTACAAATATCATTTTTGAATTAGGTTTAATGGCAGCGCGTAGTTCGTCCTCGTTGGTCATATCAACAAAAGTGACTTCGATTCCCCAGCGCGGCAACATATGCGAGAAAAACGCAAAGGTACAACCATACAAAGCACTTGAGGCAACAAGGTGATCCCCCTGCGATAAAAAGCTCAGTACTGAGGCAGATACTGCCCCCATACCTGTTGCGGTTGCGGCAGCTGCTTCACAGTTCTCTAGTTGGGCAACTTTTTGTTCAAGCTCTGTGGTTGTGGGGTTTCCTAAGCGCGTATAAATATAGCCAGGTTCGTCGCCTGCAAAACGCGCTGCACCTTGTGCGGCGTTTTCAAAATGAAAGGTAGAGGTTTGATACAAAGGAGAGGTAAGTGCGCCGTGCGGGTCGTTTGCTTTTTGTGGTCCGTGAATACACTGGGTGTTTATATGATGCTTGCTCATTGTAGGCTCATTTTTTGATTATTATGTTTTTGCGATTCAACAATCAAAACGTATGCGCTTACAAACAGCAAGCATGCCGGATGCTCAGATGGCTATTTGTGTAAAAACCGTGCAACATACGTTTGTACACAAATATTGCCACTGCTAATCTAGTGTGTTGGTTCAGCCTTTTTACGGCTCATAATTTTACCTGCAATGCTTTGTACAGTGCCTTTTAGTAAGCTGCGTTTGTTTTCTAGCCGTGGTAATGGGCGGCTAAGCTCCATTGCTTTGTAACCAATACGCGCTGTAAAAATACCCGCGCTTACGCCCTGCGCAGCCCGTCCCGAAAGCTTACCTAGTAGCTCTGCGCTTAATGCAGTTGCTGCAAGATCAGATACAAGTTCTGCACTGCCTACAAACATCACTTGCCTTATTAACATGCGGTATAACTTTATACGGCTTGCGTAGCCAAAACCAATGCCATAAATTTTACCAATTTGTTCAATTAACTTAGTACCGCGCCAAAGCACGGCCATCATATCCACCAGCGCCAGTGGACTTAGGGCAACTAGCAGTGCAGATTCGGTCGCAAACCGGTTTATAAGCTTTTTAGCTTTGGTGTCTTGGGTTATTAATAAACTATTGGCGTACAGCGTCATTATTTCTTTGTCGCTGTGATGCATCGCTACTTGGTTTTTAAAGGTTTCAAAGTTATCAAGTTCTTGGTGTTTATTGAGCTTTTCGAGCCAAGGTAATGCACCGCCTACTTGCTCGCTGTTTAAAAGCCTGTCGGCTTCAATTCGGTGCAATTGGTTACGCTTTAAACTGCGCAGCATTCGGTACTCTCGCCACAATAAGCGCCCTATTAGCAGCACGCCACTTACAACCGCAGTTAAATAAACACTGCCTAAAATAACAGACTGCTGAAATGCAAATACTAACGAGTACGCAAACTCTAAAAGCACCAGTACTATAAAACTAATAGCAAACACACCTTTAAGCGTTTGCCATTTTGATTTTTTATATACAGGCTCCAGATCGATTTCGGGATCGAGTGATTCATCTTCAAGTTCTTCGTAATCACTTTGTCCGTGCTGAATAATTTTTGCAGGTGCTAAAGCGGGTTCATTTTGCTCAATGCTGTGCGTATCTATACGACGCCCTGCTTGAAATGTTTGGTTTGACTCACTCATGTTAATTTGTCTCCTAGCAGGTACTGCATGACATGATCTAATCGAATATGTTTGAGTTGTTTATCGGGGCTCGGCATTGGAGAAAACGATAAAAAATCAAACCCCTGTACTGGCCACTCATTTTTATTGAGCATTCGCGTGGGAGGCTGTGGCGGTAAATACGTAAGCCAATCAGGCTCGTTCAACGGTTTACCGTAAATGCAATCAAGCGTTTGGCCTTTGTCGGTGATTTGGCGTGGCTGCGTGGCTGTAATTGACGACATAGCCATAGTTTCTATTTGCACACCATCAAACTTTAAATGATTACTTTGCTCATGCACGAGCGAATCAAGCAGCAGTGCTAAATCTTTATGATGCTTTGCACTTATGTGGTCTGACTTATTAGCTGCAAATAATATTTTGTCTATGTTGGGCTTAAATAAACGTTTAAAAAAGCCTGATTCACCATAGCTAAAATGAGCAAGCAACTGATTTATTACACTGCTTTGCTCTTGGAGTGTTTCGTGCCCTTCGTTTAACGCACTCAGTACATCGACAAGTACAATTTGGCGATCAAAGTGCCTAAAATGCTCATTATAAAATGGTTTTACAACTTCTTTTATATAGGCGTTAAAACGCTTAATTAAATGCGCTAAATTAGAACCCGCAACAACATCGTCACTGTTTATTTCACCCGATACCGGAAAAAACAATAACAATGGCGCGCCTTGTAAGTCGCCAGGCATAAGCATGCGCCCGGGTTGTAACATGGCAAGTTTGGTATCTTTTTTAAGCCCTACTAACATGCTTTGATAAAGCTGAGCAATATGAGCAAGTGCGTTTTCATCTACAGGCGCATTTAAATCAAGTTGCTCAACGGCAGCTAGAAAATCACTTGATGTATTTACACGCGAAGGCTGAGTTAGTAACGGATATTGTTGCTCGCACCATTGAGAATAGCTTTGCTCAAGCATAGGTAAATCAAGAAGCCATTCACCCGGGTAGTCAATAATATCTAAATAAAGCGTTGATTGCGGCGAAAAGTGCCCGCGCAGCCCTGCATTACTTTGATACTTTATTGCCAAGCGCAGCGTATTAATCCGCTCGGTAGATGCAGGCCAGGTAGGCATCCCATCGCTGGGTAATAATGAATTTAGCGCGCGCGTATAATTAAATGTAGGGACTTTTAACGCCTCTTGCGGCACAACTTTAGTGGCAACATGGCGATGCTCGCGCATTACATCAAAAAAAGGTAAGTTTTTATCGTCCGCTTGGGTTGTTAAGTGTTTAACAAGCGCGGTAATAAAGGCTGTTTTACCACTACCACTTAGGCCTGTTACGGCAAGTTTTACGTGTTGGTCTAAACTGCGATGAAGGGCTTTTTGTGCTTTGCCTTTAATGCTTTTAAAGGTCTTTTTTGCAAATGATTGGCTCATAAAGTGTCTTGCACCTAATTTGCCGTAATTTATCACGCTGCAAATAAGGTGCTATTAAATCCTTTAAAGTTTGTTAATTTCACGGCTCACCGTAAACTCACTTGAAGTAACATGGCGCTCCATATCTTGAAGGCGAGTATCTACTCGCGTTAAACGCTCTTTTAAATCTTGCAATGCGCGGCGCGGTGGCTCGCCCTTTTGCCATACTTTAAATTTTACTTCTAGCGGATCGTTAGTTTTAGTTGAGCTGTTAGTTTGCGCTGTTGCGGGCTCTTTTTTATCTAAAATAAACCAGGCTGCAATATACGCTACCACAAATAATGGGCCACCCGTTAGCAGTACCGCACTAACAAATATAATGCGAACTAACCATAACTCCATATTAAAGTAGTCACTTAATCCCGCACATACGCCAGCTATTTTACCGCGTTGTGGGTCTCTTAATAATTCGCGTTTGGCACTCATACTTTGCGTCTCCATTGTGGTGACTCTTGATCAAGCAATGCTTCTAGTGTTTCGACTCTGTCGGCCATTTTTTCGGCTTTATGTGCAAGCTCAAGTAACTGGCGATGTTCGTGTTCACTTAAACCTTGGCTTACTTGTTTTTTGCTACGGTAGTGTAAAATTAACCACAGCGGTGCAACAAAAATCATAAACAAGATAAATGGTGCAACTAGTATCTCTGGATCAAACATAATCCTCTCCTGACAATCCGTTTTGATGTTTTTAAGCAGTGGGGTACTTTAAGTACCCCTTTATAAGTTATTTATCAGCTAGCTTCTTTTTAAGTTCGGCTAGCTCATCATCTATCTTTTCATTTTTTTGTAGATTAGCAATTTCGTCCGCTAACGTCTTTTTACCTAAATCGTAAGACTCAATTTGAGATTCTAGTCCATCAATTTTAGTTTCGTAACGTTCAAAGCGATTAAGTGCGTCTTCTACTTTTGAGCTATCAAGTGTCTTTTTCACTTCAAGGCGCGACTCAGCCGAACGTTGGCGAAGTATAATTGCCTTTTGACGTGATTTCGCATCTGCTAGCTTTTCTTGTAGTGTCGTTACTTCTTGTTGTAGTTTCTCGATATGAGACTCTACATGTTCAAGTTCACTCGCTACTGAAGTAACTGCATCTGCCGATTTTTGCTTTTCAAGTAGGGCTGAACGCGCTAAATCGTCGCGGTCTTTACTTAAAGCCAGCTCGGCTTTATCTTGCCAATCACTTACTTGTGCTTTAAGTGTATCTAGGCGGCGTACGATTTCTTTTTTCTCAGCTAATGTTTTAGCTGATGTAGAACGTACTTCAACAAGCGTATCTTCCATTTCTTGAATAATCAGACGAACCATTTTTTCTGGGTCTTCTGCTTTATCTAAAATGGCGTTGATATTAGAATTAACAATATCTGCAAAACGTGAAAAAATTCCCATAACATTTACCTCTGTAATTAAAACTTAGTTAGTCTGCTATAACTAGTATCAATATGCTTGCCAACTTTTTAAAAGTTAAAATACACTTTATTTTCATTACGTTAAACTAAATATACAAATTTCTTTAGTTATCCCTACTTATGAAATACACTAACTGTTAGTAAAAATGACCAAGAGTTAGGAAATATGAGCCAATATCGCCAACAGGATAATTTACTCGGCCAATCAGATAGCTTTCTGTCTGTATTAGATCAGGTATCGCAACTGGCTAATTTAGATAAACCGGTACTTATTATTGGTGAACGCGGCACAGGTAAAGAGCTAATAGCAGCGCGCTTACACTTTTTATCAAAACGTTGGGATCAAAACTACGTAAAGCTTAACTGTGCAGCGCTTAACGAAAACCTTCTCGAAAGTGAATTGTTTGGCCACGAAAGCGGTGCCTTTACGGGGGCAAGTAAACGCCACGAAGGTCGTTTTGAACGCGCTAACAGCGGCACACTGTTTTTAGATGAATTAGCAAACACCTCAGCTATGGTACAAGAAAAACTACTGCGCGTTATAGAATACGGTGAGTTTGAGCGTGTTGGCGGCAAACAAACTGTAAAAGTAGATACACGCTTAGTGTGTGCTACAAACGAAGACCTCCCTTATTTGGCTGAGCAAGGTGAATTTAGAAGTGACTTACTCGATCGCCTTGCCTTTGACGTAATTACCCTGCCGCCACTGCGCGAACGCCAAGACGATATTATGTTGCTTGCTGAGCAGTTTGCGATGAATATGGCGCGCGATTTAGAGTGGGAACTCTTTAGCGGTTTTACCCGAAGCGCAACAGAAACACTGCTTAGTTATGATTGGCCTGGTAATATTCGCGAACTTAAAAATGTGGTTGAACGAAGCTTATATCGCCACGGTAGTGAACATATCCCCGTTCACCAGATTATTTTAGACCCATTCGACAGCCCATTTAGACCAAAAGCGCGCATTAAAGCACCTGTAGCGACTCAAACTGTTAATGTCGAGCCTATTGTAGTTGCACAGCCGATTGCTCAAGCAAGCGCAGATATAACCCTTGATATTCAATTTCCGTGTAGCTTAAAAGAGCGTTCAAACGACTTTGAAATAAACATGATTAATAAAGCGCTCGAGCATAGCCAATTTAATCAAAAGAAAACTGCAGAAGTACTTGGTTTAACGTATCATCAATTACGTGGTTATCTTAAAAAATACAACTTGTTGGATCAACAATAGTCAGAGGTTATGCGGGTGCATAAATTATTACTTGTTTTGCTTGCCACCACTTTAGTTGGTTGCCTTGATAGCAAAGAAGAAATCATAGAAGAAAAAAACCAAGGCTTAGTTTACTGCGCTGAAGCCAACCCTGTGTCGTTTAATCCGCAAGTCACGACCACCGGTTCAACTATTGATATAATTGCTAACCAATTATACGACCGTTTAATTAGTATTGACCCTGTTACGGCAGAGTTTCAAAGTGAGCTGGCGACCGATTGGAAAATTAGTAAAGATGGTAAATCGGTTACCTTTACCTTGCGTAAAGATGTAAAGTTTCATACAACTTCTTATTTTACCCCCTCGCGGGATTTTAACGCCGACGACGTTATATTTACCTTTAGCCGATTATTCGATGTCTATAATCCATATCACTTTGTGGGCGATGCCAATTACCCGTATTTTCAAAGTGTGGGGATTGATCAACTTATTCGTAAAATTGTGCGCGTGTCTGACTATCAAGTGCGTTTTGAATTGTTTAATCCTGAAAGTAGCTTTTTAGCCAATATGGCTACCGACTTTGCCGTGGTGCTTTCAGAAGAATACGCCATGAAACTTAAGAAAAACAATCAAGAAAACTTATTTGATCAGTACCCAATTGGTACCGGTCCGTATATTTATAAAGAATATCGTCGAGATCACCTTGTACGCTTTTATCGTAATCCACTTTATTGGAAGCATGACGTTGCTCTTGAACAATTGGTTTACGACATAACGCCTAATGGCACTGCGCGCATAGCCAAAATGCTGACTAAAGAGTGCGATGTAACGGCTCACCCAAGTAGTGCGCAATTAAGTATTTTAGCGCAACGCGATGATATAAATATTGAAAAAGAAACAAACTTAAACATAGGTTATTGGGCGTTTAATACAGAACGTGCCCCGTTTGACGATTTACGCGTACGCCAAGCACTCGCGCATGCAATAGATGTAGATAAAATAATGCAGGCGGTTTATTACGGTAACGGTACTCGCGCACAATCTATTTTGCCGCCAACCTCTTGGGCGTTTGAGCCACAAGAAGATATTCCTACGTTTGATCCAGAACTTGCTAAAAAGTTACTTATTGAAGCAGGCTTACCTGATGGCTTTGATATGACAATATGGGCTATGCCTGTGAGTCGTATTTATAACCCTAACGCACGTAAAATGGCTGAGCTTATGCAAAGCGATTTGCGCAAAGTAGGCGTTAATGTAAGTATTGTAGAATATGAGTGGAACACGTTTATTCAGCGTATTGGCGAGCACAGGCACGACAGCGTGTTACTTGGTTGGGCGGCAGATACACCCGATCCTGATAACTTTTTTAGCCCACTGCTCAGTTGTACCGCTACTTTTAGTGGCAAAAACCCAGCAAACTGGTGTAATCCCCAATTTGATTTATTGCTTACTCAAGCACTCGACACCACTGATTTAAACAAACGTAAAAAATACTACGACGATGCACAAAGTTTGATTATTAAAGAGCTGCCGTTATTGCCTATTGCTCATGGCCTGCGCTTTCAAGCGAGTAGCGCCGATGTGGAAGGCATAACACTTGGCCCGTTTGGCGCTATTTCGCTTGCCAATGCGAGGAAAAAATAATGATCTTAGATTATATTTTACGCCGCCTTGGTTTATTCCTTTTTATGATACTAATGCTTAGTGTATTTACGTTTTCGCTAGCGTATTTATTTCCCGGTGATCCACTCAGTAATTTAAGTGGCATACCGAGCAGTAACTTTGCACAGCATAGTGAGCTTGAAGACAAATATTTATACAACAGCAATTACTTTATGCAGTACGTTGCCTTTTTAGGGCGAATATTTCAGGGTGATTGGGGGTTTTCGTTTGCCTCGGGTAACAGCGTCTTTAGCCATATTGTTGATTTGCTACCGGCCACTTTAGAGCTAAGTATTTATGCTTTAATTGTATCGGTTGTTGTTGGTGTACCTACGGGTATTTTAGGCTCTGGCTATCATAAACGTTGGCCCGACAAGCTTATAAACTCGACCACTATGGTTGGGTATTCTATGCCTGTATTTTGGCTCGCATTGTTGTTAATTATGGTTTTTTCATTAAAGCTTGGCTGGTTTCCTATGTCGGGAAGAATGGGACTACTTTACGAAATACCCGCAAATACTGGGTTTATTTTAATTGATATTGCACTTGCTGGCTTTCCGTATAAAGGCATGGCTTTTGTTGATGCGCTGCGCCATTTAACGCTCCCTACAATTGTACTTGCTATGTATCCTACAACCGTATTAATTCGCTTTACTCGCGAGTCGATGCTTAAAGTAATGGATCAAAACTTTATTAAAACAGCTAGGGCAAAAGGCCTTAACCGCCGTCAACTTATCATGCACCATGCACTGCGTAATGCATTACTGCCTGTAATTAAGCAAATTGGTTTGCAATTTAGTACGCTAATAACGCTTGCGATGATTACCGAAGTTATTTTTTCGTGGCCGGGTATTGGCCGGTGGTTAATCGATAGTATTTATCAGCGTGACTTTCCTGCAATTCAAGGCGGATTAATGGCGGTATCTTTATTTGTTATTTTAGCTTCTATTACAGCTGAACTTACTTACACTTTATTCGATCCACTCTCGCGGAATCAGGCTCATGGCAAAGTTTAATTTATTTTCTGAAGAGTCGAATAAATCGCCACTCGCGCGATTTTGGCGAAAGTTTAAAAATAACCACCCTGCTTTGGTTGGTTTATGGATATTTATGGCGTTTGCACTATTAGCCGCCACCGCTCCCTTTTTAGCCCCCTATGGTGTAAACCAACAACACAGTGATGCACTGCTTATTCCGCCATCGTGGCGAGAAATGGGCGATGTACGCTTTCTTTTAGGTACCGATGATTTAGGCCGTGATGTACTCTCGCGCTTAATGAATGGTGCTACGTATACATTTGGTCTTTCTGTCGTAGCCGCCCTAATCACCACTATTTTTGGTGTATTAGTGGGTACTTTTGCAGGAATTAGTAAAGGGCTGCGTTCAAGCTTTTTAAATCATTTACTTGATATAACGCTTTCTATACCTTCTTTGTTATTGGCAATAATAATAATCGCCATACTCGGCCCGGGTTTAATGAATACCGTATGGGCCATTATTTTAGCCTTACTGCCGCAGTTTATTCACTCAGTGCGTAACCTGATTGTTGATGAATTAAGTAAAGATTACATTACCGCGTTTAAACTCGATGGTGCATCTAATTGGCATATTATATCGCGCGGTATTTTCCCTAATATTTATGAGCATATTGTGGTTATATTCACGATGGCGCTTTCTACCGCTATATTAGATATTTCAGCACTGGGATTTTTAAAATTAGGCGCTCAGCCACCGACTACCGAATGGGGCGCAATATTAGCCGAAAACTTAGGCCTTATTTATCTAGCGCCGTGGACTGTAGCGCTACCTGGTGTGCTGTTATTTTTAGCCGTGTTATCTACTAATTTAGTAGGCGATGGCCTGCGACAAGTGCTTAAAGCACGTAAGGCTGATTAAATGCAATTACTCGATGTTCGTAACTTAACAATTGAACTACGTACCTCTGAAACAGTAATTAGAGCCGTAGACAGAGTGAGTTTTAGCTTAAAAGAAGGCGAAGTACATGCGCTTGTGGGCGAGTCTGGCTCTGGTAAAAGCCTAATAGCAAAAGCGATTATTGGTGTATTGAACGAACGCTGGGATATTACTGCCGACCGTATACATTGGCGCGGCGTAGACTTAATGCGTTTAAGCCCAGAAAAGCGCCGTAAAATAGTAAGCCAAGATATAGCGATGATCTATCAAGATCCAAGCCGCTGCCTTGACCCAACCGCTAAAATATTTGATCAAATTGCCGAAACACTCCCTGAGGTAGCAACTAAAGGTTTCTTTTTAAAACGCAACCGCGAAAGAAAAGACAGAGTAAAAGCACTTATTCATAAAGTGGGTATTAAAAACCACGAAGCGGTACTAAGCAGTTACCCCCATGAACTCTCAGAAGGCGTATGCCAAAAAGTAATGATTGCAATGGCCATTGCTCGCACGCCTAAGTTATTAATAGCTGATGAGCCAACTACTGCGCTTGAAAGTACAACGCGCGCACAAGTATTTAGGTTATTAAAAAGCTTAAACCAGCTTAAAAACATGTCTATTTTAATGATCTCTCATGAACTTGAAGAGATTGCACATTGGTCACATGGTATTCATGTTTTATATTGCGGGCAAATGGTTGAAGCAGGCCCAACTCATGAAATATTTAAACAGCCTCGCCACCCTTATACGCAAGCATTACTAAAAAGCCTGCCAGACTACGAACAAGGTTTAGCGCATAAAGAACCTTTTTATGCCCTTAAAGGAACTATCCCTACCTTGCAACATTTGCCTATTGGCTGCCGCCTCGGGCCGCGCTGCCCGCAAGCGCAAAAAGCCTGCGTGGTAACTCCCACCCTTACTAAGCATCATGGTCATAGTTATGCATGCCATTTTCCGTTAATTAAAGACATGAAATAATGCAGCCGCTACTTAAAGTACAAGCGCTATCAAAAACATTTAATGTGCGAGCTGGGCTTTTTTCACGTAAAAAGTTTGAAGTACTTAAAAATATTTCATTTTCTGTGGGTAAAGGCGAAAGTATAGCCATAATTGGTGAAACAGGTGCAGGTAAAAGTACGTTAGCAAAACTACTTTCAGGAGCTGATACTGCTGATAGCGGGCAAATTTTGCTCGAAAATAATATTATTGAAGACAATGGCGTACGCGATAATCAATGTCGCCATATTCGTATGATTTTTCAAGATTCAGCTGCATCGCTCAACCCGGGGTTAACCATTGGCGAAATGCTTGATGATTGCCTGCAATATAATACTGAGCTTGATGAAGCCGAACGAACTGAGAAGATTGATGCAACGCTCTCAAAGGTGGGTTTGTTAATCGATCATAAGCACTACTACCCGCATATGTTTAGTGTGGGGCAACTACAACGTGTAGCATTTTCTCGCGCATTAATTTTAGATCCTAAGGTGATTGTGCTCGATGAAGCCGTTTCGTCTTTAGACCCGTCTATACGTGCGCAAATAGTGAATTTATTACTTAAGCTGCAGCGCGATACAGGCCTTACGTACGTCATGATCACCCATCATTTAAGCCTAGTGCGTCATATCAGTGATTATGTGGTTGTACTCGATAAAGGCGAAGTAGTTGAATACGGCCCGACTGAAGATGTTTTTCAAAACCCTCAATCAAAAGTAACGCAGCGATTACTTAGCTGCTAAACGCAGCCTAGCGTGTAATGTAATCTCCTTTATGAAGGTCTTTGTTAAATGCGTAATTTAACAACTAAAACCATAAAGAGGATCTATGCTAAAAAAAACATTACTCAAAGGCATTTCATCATTAGCGTTACTACTGCTATCAACAACCTCAATAGCTGACGAAAACTCTACCTCTAAAAGTTGGGTTGGTGGCGTTGATCATTTAGGTTTAACCGTATCAAACTTAAATGCATCCAAAGCATTTTTTACTGATGTACTTGGTTTTAAAACGCTAGGAAATGACCCAACCTATCCTGCTTATTTTTTATCTAATAACAAAATAACTATTACACTGTGGCGCGTTAAAAATGATGACAAGCGTGTAGAGTTTAATCGGGCAGACAATGTGGGGTTACATCATTTAGCACTCAGTGTTGAAAGTATCAAAAAGTTAAGCGAGCTACATGAACACTTAAAAATGCAAAATAATATTATTATAGAGTTTGCACCAGAGAACTTAGGAAAAGGCCCAACGCAACATATGATGATTAGAGAGCCTAGCGGCAATCGGATTGAGTTTATTGCCAGAGGTAATTAATACCCACTTTATTCAAGACAATAAAAAAGGCGCTTTAAAAAGCGCCTTTTTTTATGAACTAAATTAATTATTCAACAGTTTGTGTAGCCGTTGGTAAATTAAGCTCAGCATTTGCTTTAAGCGCTTCAATAAATACCATGTAGTTTTTATTAGCTTGCGCCATAGTAATACTTTGTTTTGCTTGAGGGTCAATGTTAGCTGCAACTTGTGCATCTGTTACCGACTTAAGCGCAACAATTGCTGCATCACCATTATTTAAATTAACAAGCTCAACTACTGCAGAATCTGCTGGGTGAGCCATCTTAAATGCTTGAGTCACAATAGCAGGTGAAACAGTGTAGCTTTGACGCGTTAACTGCGCTTCTTGGCGAACCGTTAAACTTTGCTCGTTTGCTACATCGTTTAAGCTCTTACCTGCTTGTACTTCTGCAAATAAGCTACGCGCTTTTTCTTTAGCAAGCTCAGATGATTTTTCGTTAACTAAACGCGCTTTAATTTGCTCGCTTACTTCATCCAGTGGTTTAGTCGCAGCAGGTTTATGCTCGTTAATACGAACAATAATTGCGTGCTCTTCACCCAGTTCAATAACTTCAGAGTTTACTTTATCTTCAAGTAAATCAACTGATGTTAGTGCTGTTACAACTGCAGGGCTGTTTAACGGCTCTGGTAGAGCATTAAGTGCTAAAAGAGGTGTAGATTTAACTTCTACTTCAGCAACTTCTGCAGCGTCGTCTAAGCGGTCTGAAATTTCAAATGCAAGTGCACCCATTTCTGTTTGCTTTTCGTAAAACGCATCTACTTTTTCAGCTTGTTCTAGTTCAGCACGTAAGTCAGCTTTAACATCGTCATATGCTTTAACTTGTTGTGGTTGAATATCTGTAAGTTTAATTATGTGATAACCAAACTCAGAAGCAACAACTTCAGAAATATCACCTTTGTTTTGAAGTGCGAAAGTCGCGTCTTCAAATGCAGGGTCCATTACGTCACGTTCTATCCATTCAAGATCGCCGCCCATTTCGCCACTAACGATATCGTCAGATGATGATTGCGCTAACTCAGCAAAGTCTGCACCTTGCTCTAGTTGTGCATGAAGTGCATTGGCTTTTTCTTTTGCTGCGTCATCGTCTTCACTGTTATCAATTAAGATATGTGATACGCGACGTTTTTCTGGCTCAACGTATTGTGCTTTATTTTGCTCGTAATACGCTTTAACGTCATCCTCGGTTACCGATTCAACATTAATATCTGCTGCTTTAAGCTCAATGTAACTTACCGAAATAAGCTCTGGAGACAAAAATTGTGATGCGTTTAGGTCGTAGTAATCAGACACTTCTTGATCTGATACTTCAACGTTCGCGGCAAGCGCCTCTTTGTTTACTACTACATAATCAATACTACGAGTTTGTTGCTGTAGAGCAATTGCGCTTTTAAGCTCGCTCTCTAGTGCAAAGTCTGTACCTGCAACAGCAGATACTACTTGGCTGCGTGTCATATCTTTACGTAAGTATTCACGAAAAGCATCTGGTTGAAAGTTCATTTGACGAATTACTTGTAAGTAACGGTCGTTATTAAATTTTTCACCAATTTGAAAGTACGGTAGTTCTAAAATTGTTTTACGTACACTTTCATCGCTTACGCGAAGGCCTAAATCAGCCGCTAGCTGTGATTGCAATTCTTGTTGTACTAAGCGGTCAACTACACCTTGGCGAATTTGCGCCATGTAATTTGGATCAGCAGCAATTTGTGTAAAGTATTCACCAAATTGTTGCTCTAAACGGCTACGTTCATTTTGATAAGCACGGTTAAAATCGGTTTGACTAATTTTAATTCCATTTACTTCAGCAACGGGTTGTTCTGTGGTTTGACCTAAGTAACTACCGATCCCTGCTAAGGCAAAAGATAAAATCACCGCGCCTAAAATTATTTTGGCTACAGGTCCTTGCGAACCTTCTCTGATTTTCTCAAGCATTTGTTTATCTCTTTTTGATCAAGGTATTTTACCTTGTCACATGTAAAAAAAGCGTATCTTACCAGATACGCTTTTTCACTTGAAGTAACTGGCGGTAAAGTTACTTAATTCATCTGTTGTGGTGAATCAGTAACTTTACACTCGCCATAACTAATGTGTTTAAAACAGTGATTAGTTTACTGCGTCTTTAAGCGCTTTACCGGCTTTAAAAGCAGGAATAGTTGCAGCAGCAATTTGGATTGTTTCACCAGTTTGCGGGTTACGGCCTGAACGTGCAGCACGGTCACGTACTGAGAAAGTACCAAAACCAACAAGTGCAACTGAGTCGCCTTCTTTTAGCGCGCCAGATACAGATTCGATGAATGAATCTAGTGCACGACCTGCAGCCGCTTTAGAAATGTCAGCATCAGCTGCGATTTGATCGATTAATTGAGATTTATTCACAATATCATCCTCTTTCATTGTTATTATCAAGAGCGATGGTTTTTTAAACTAACATCACTGTTTTGAAAATTTTAGAGCAAACTTTTAATGCTCACATGATTATATTTTTCTTAAGCCTACGCCCCATAAGGGCTAGGCTTGAAAACCAGTGCTTAACTTATCATACCGTTTAGATTTGAAAAGCCCTAAAAAGCACTTTTTTTAGCTTTTTTCTTGGTTTTTAGGTGTTTCGACCGAAAAACTCTCAACAGGATGCACTAAAGCAAGCTTTAACACCTCGTCAATCCAAGTAACTGGGTGAATATCCAAGCCTGCCAGTACGTTTTCTGGGATCTCTTTTAAGTCACGTTCGTTAATTTTTGGAATGATGACTGTTTTAATTCCACCACGATGCGCTGCCAATAATTTCTCTTTTAAGCCACCAATAGGAAGTACTTCACCACGTAGCGTAATTTCACCGGTCATTGCAACATCTGCGCGTACAGGATTACCTGTTAAACTAGATACAAGACCCGTTACCATTGCTGCGCCCGCACTTGGACCATCTTTTGGTGTAGCGCCCTCAGGTACGTGTACGTGAATGTCACGTTTTTCGTAAAAGTCGCTATTAATACGAAATGTATCTGCACGATTACGTACTACCGTCATTGCCGCTTGAATCGACTCTTGCATTACATCGCCCAGTGAACCGGTATAAGTTAACTTGCCTTTACCTGGTACAGCTGCACATTCGATTGTTAGCAAATCACCGCCAACTTCTGTCCATGCTAAGCCTGTAACTTGACCAATGCGGTCGCCATCTTCAGCTTTACCATAGTCAAAGCGTTGTACACCTAAAAAGTCTTCTAGGTTATCTTGATTGATAGTTACTGTTTTAGTGTCTTTTTCAATTAAGATATTTTTAACTGCTTTACGGCATAATTTTGAAATTTCGCGCTCTAAATTACGTACACCCGCTTCACGCGTGTAATAACGAATAATGCCAATAATTGCACTATCATCAATTACAATCTCATGCTCTTTTAAGCCATTGCGCTTAACTTGCTTGGTGATTAAGTGTTCTTTTGCAATGTTTAGCTTTTCATCTTCGGTGTAACCCGATAAGCGAATAACTTCCATACGATCCAATAGTGGACCAGGAATATTAAAGCTATTTGATGTAGCTACAAACATAACATCAGATAAATCGTAATCAACTTCAAGGTAGTGATCTGCAAAGTGACTGTTTTGCTCAGGATCCAGTACTTCTAAAAGTGCTGATGCTGGGTCGCCACGCATGTCTGATGACATTTTGTCGATTTCATCTAACAAGAACAATGGATTTTTAACGCCCACTTTAGTCATGTTTTGAATTAGCTTACCTGGCATAGAACCGATGTAAGTACGACGATGGCCACGAATTTCAGCTTCGTCGCGTACGCCGCCGAGCGCCATACGAATATATTTACGACCAGTAGAACGCGCAATAGATTGACCTAATGACGTTTTACCTACACCTGGTGGGCCCACTAAACACAAAATTGGCCCTTTAAGCTTATTAGTACGCTGTTGTACCGCGAGGTACTCTAAAATGCGTTCTTTAACTTTATCTAAGCCATGGTGATCGCTATCAAGAATTTTTTGCGCGCCTGCTAAGTCTTTCTTCACTTTAGAGCGTTTTTTCCACGGCACATTTATTAACGTGTCGATATATGAGCGCACTACGGTAGCTTCTGCAGACATTGGCGACATCATTTTAAGCTTATTAAGCTCTGTGGTCGCTTTTTCTTGTGCTTCTGTTGGCATACCTGATTCTTCGATGCGCTTTTTAAGTGCTTCAAATTCGTCAGGTACATCGTCAAGCTCACCAAGCTCTTTTTGAATGGCTTTCATTTGCTCGTTGAGGTAATACTCGCGTTGAGATTTTTCCATCTGCTTTTTAACGCGGGTACGAATTTTCTTCTCAACTTGTAATAAGTCTATTTCGCCTTCCATTAATGCCATTAAATATTCAAGACGTTCTGTCACGCTTGAAATTTCTAGCACTTTTTGCTTTTCAGGTACTTTTAATGGCATGTGTGCAGCCATTGTATCGGCTAAGCGCGCAGGCTCATCGATACCTGAAACTGAAGTTAGTACCTCAGGTGGAATTTTTTTATTAAGCTTTACATAGCCTTCAAACTGGCTAATCGCGCTGCGAATAAATACATCTTGCTCTTGCTCATCAATTAAATCAGATTCAATAAATTGAGCATTAGCAACAAAGAAGTCATCGTTATCAACAAAGTCTTCAATTTGCGCGCGCTGTGTACCTTCCACTAAAACTTTTACTGTACCGTCTGGTAATTTTAATAACTGAAGTACAGTGGCAATAGTCCCGATACGATAAATATCATCTTGTTCTGGTTCATCTACAGTTGCATCTTTTTGTGCAACCAAGAAAATTTGTTTGTCTTTGTCCATTGCCGCTTCTAGGCATTTTATTGATTTTTCACGGCCTACAAAAAGCGGGATCACCATGTGCGGGTATACCACAACATCGCGCAGTGCTAGGACTGGGATTTCGACTCGGTCGGTTCTCTCAAGCGTCATTATAGTTTCTCTTCGCACTTCATTTATTTTAAAGATTACTCAAGTATATGGGGATAACCTAATTAAAGTTCAACAATTTTCCCTTACTCGATTAAATTAATTATAAAAAAAGGAGCCTAAGGCTCCTTTTTTCATTCAAATAGCTTAAAAACTATTCTGATGCGGCTTTATCTTGTTTATTATTTTCATAAATCAAGATTGGGTCTGACTCACCTTTAATAACGGTTTCATCAATAACCACTTTGCTTACGTCATCCATTGAAGGAAGCTCGTACATAGTATCAAGCAATACACCTTCAACGATTGAACGAAGACCACGTGCACCTGTTTTACGCTCCATTGCTTTGTGTGCAATTGCAGCTAAGGCATCATCGCGGAACTCAAGTTCAACGTCTTCCATACCAAACAATACTGAAAACTGTTTAGTAATCGCGTTTTTAGGCTCACTCAATATTTGCACAAGAGCAGCTTCGTCAAGTTCTGTTAACGTAGCAACTACCGGCAAACGACCTATAAACTCAGGAATTAAGCCATATTTAACTAAATCTTCTGGCTCTACGTCTTTAAATGTTTCACTTAAAGAACGGCTCGCCGCAGATTCTTTTACGCTAACGCCAAAACCGATACCGGTATTTTTATGGCTGCGTTGCTCAATTACTTTATCTAAGCCTGAAAATGCACCACCACAAATAAACAAGATTTTAGATGTATCTACTTGTAAAAACTCTTGTTGTGGATGTTTACGACCACCTTGCGGTGGAACAGAAGCAACGGTGCCTTCAATCAGTTTAAGTAGCGCCTGTTGAACGCCCTCACCCGATACATCACGTGTAATTGACGGGTTATCTGATTTACGAGAAATTTTGTCAATTTCATCAATGTAAACAATGCCACGTTGCGCTTTTTCAACATCGTAATCGCATTTTTGTAAAAGCTTTTGAATGATGTTTTCAACATCTTCACCTACATAACCTGCTTCGGTTAATGTAGTGGCATCGGCCATAGTAAACGGCACATCAAGTAGGCGCGCTAATGTTTCTGCAAGTAATGTTTTACCACTACCTGTTGGGCCGATAAGCAAAATATTACTTTTACTTAATTCAATGTCTTGCTTAGTCGATTGGTTACGTAGGCGTTTATAATGGTTATAAACGGCAACAGACAATACTTTTTTAGCATGATCTTGACCAATAACATAATCGTCTAAGTGTTTACGAATTTCTTTTGGTACAGGTAGTTTGTCAGACGTATCATGCTTAGGAGCAATGTCTTTGATCTCTTCCCTGATAATATCGTTACACAACTCTACACATTCATCACAAACGTATACTGAAGGGCCTGCAATTAATTTACGCACTTCATGTTGGCTTTTGCCACAAAAAGAGCAGTATAACAATTTATTACTTTTGTCGCCGTCTGTAGGAGTGTCAGACATTCAGCTACCTCATTTTATTACGTTGGCCACCAAAACTGTTGGCGGCTATTTCAATACGCTTTAACTATACCAAAATTTATTGGTTTTCGCATAGTAACTCAAAGTGGCAAACAGGCAATCCTGTTCGCCAAGCGCTTACTTTTTGTCGCGATTTGTAAACACAGAGTCTACCAAGCCGTAATCTACAGCTTGCGTGGCACTCATAAAGTTATCACGATCTGTGTCTTTAGAGATAATATCTAATGGTTGGCCTGTATGCTCAGCCATTAAGCGGTTAAGCTTATCTTTAATAGACAGAATTTCTTTAGCATGTATTTCAAAGTCAGATGCTTGACCTTGGAAACCACCTAATGGTTGGTGAATCATCACACGTGAGTTTGGTAGGCAAAAACGCTTACCTTTAGCGCCAGCAGTAAGTAAAAAAGCACCCATGCTTGCAGCTTGACCTACACATATTGTACTTACATCTGGTTTGATGAAGTTCATTGTGTCGTAAATAGCCATACCCGCAGTTACTGAACCACCTGGTGAGTTGATGTATAAAAAGATATCTTTATCAGGATTTTCTGATTCTAAAAATAGCATTTGCGCTAAAATCAGATTTGCCATGTTGTCTTCAACTTGACCTGTTAAAAAGATAATACGCTCTTTTAATAATCTCGAATAAATATCATACGAGCGCTCGCCTTTCGGTGTTTGTTCAACAACCATTGGGACCAATGCATTTAGGGGATCTGTAATACCAGTATTCATACTTATTTAATTCCTTATGCGCTTATACTTATCCTTATTATAAGGAAGCATAGTTATCGTTTTTCGCAAATTTAGAGCCAAAAACTAAAATGGCCCGGGCACGCTGTATAAACAGAGTAGCACGAGCCATTTAATCGTTAGCGAGAGCTTAAGTCAATGACTTATTAAGCACCTTGCTGTGGATTCATGATGTCATCAAATGCTTTTTCAACATCAGTAACAACTGCTTTAGCTAAAATAGCTTCAACAGCTTGCTCTTCCATTGCTACATTACGCATTTGCTGCATAAGTTGATCATTACCTTTGTAGTATTCTACTACTTCAGTTGGATCTTCGTATGCAGAAGCTACCGTTGCGATTAATGCTTCAACTTTAGCGTCATCAACTTTAATCTCGTTAGCTTTAATCACTTCACCTAATAAAAGGCCAGTTTTAACACGTGTTACAGCTTGCTCGTGGAACAATTCAGCTGGAAGCTCTGGCATGTTTTGAGCGTCGCCGCCAAAACGTTGAGCTGCTTGCTGACGTAGAGCATCAACTTCTTGATCAACAAGTGCTTTAGGCACTTCGATTTCGTTGTTAGCTAAAAGACCTTTGATTGCTTGGTCTTTAACGCTTGCTTTAACCGCTTGGTCTAGCTCACGTGTCATGTTCTTTTTAACTTCTTCTTTAAGCGCGTCTACGCCGCCTTCGGTAACACCGAATTTAGTTGCAAACTCTTCGCTTAATTCTGGTAATTCTTGCGCTTCAACTTTTTTCACTGTGATAGTGAATTGAGCCGCTTTACCTTTTAAGTTTTCAGCGTGGTAATCATCAGGGAAAGTTACATCAGCAACTACTTCTTCGCCTGCTTTTTTACCTACGATGTTATCTTCAAAACCTGGGATCATACGACCTTGGCCAAGTTCTAATGGGAAGTCTTCAGCTTTGCCGCCTTCAAATACTTCACCGTCGATAGTACCTACGAAATCAACTGTTACACGGTCGTTTTCGCCAGCAGCTGCATCAACATCAGCCCACGCTGCGTGTTGCTTACGAAGTGTTTCTAGCATGTTAGCTAAATCTTCGTCAGTCACTGTTACCGCTGGTTTCTCAACAGTAATTTTATCTAAACCTTGAACTTCAACTTCAGGGTAAACTTCAAACGTTGCTGAGAATTCTAAATCTTTACCTGCTTCAAGTGATTTAGGTGCGAATGTAGGCGCGCCAGCTGGATTGATTTTTTCAGAAACGATTGCTTCAATGTAATTACGTTGCATTACTTCGCCAGCAACTTCTTGACGAACTGCAGGGCCAAAACGCTTGTTAATTACAGATACTGGAACTTTACCAGCACGGAAACCATCTATACGCTGTGTTTTTGACAGTTGTTGTAGGCGTTTTTTTACTTCGGTCTCAACGTTCTCTGAAGGAACGGTGATAGTTATACGGCGCTCAAGGCCTTGGGTCGTCTCAACAGAAACTTGCATGATTTACCTCAATATTCAATTTTGGCGACTGTTCGCCTTCCTTTACAAACAAAGTGATCTGCATGAGTCTTGATAAAGTTTAAGCGGTTTTTCACACTTAAAAGCATCCGTCGCTACCATGAGATACCATTGCTGCTTTGCCCTTCGGGCACTATGTTAAACAATAGACGCGGCATTATAACCTAATATTTATGATAGTCGAGTATAGGGGGCAATTATTTGGACTAGATAAGGGACTATAGAGACTAACTGAATAAAAAACAGGCTAACTAGGCATTGAATGGATTAAAGTAGAAATTATTTAATAGAATTATAGGCTAACAGATTTAGATTTATAACTTAGAGGAATTTACTTATTATTCTTATTAGATAAGAAAATGGTCGGCGATGCAGGATTTGAACCTGCGACCCCTTGGACCCAAACCAAGTGCGCTACCAAACTGCGCTAATCGCCGACATTGAAGAGTTAACTTCTTTTTTCATACTGAACACTTAAACTGAGAGTTTAAGACCATTTTAAGAAAATGGTCGGCGATGCAGGATTTGAACCTGCGACCCCTTGGACCCAAACCAAGTGCGCTACCAAACTGCGCTAATCGCCGATATTCGTTGTAAATGGGGTGACTGATGGGGCTCGAACCCACGACAACCGGAATCACAATCCGGGGCTCTACCAACTGAGCTACAATCACCGCTATATTTACATGTTTTCAAATGGTGCACCCAGAAGGATTCGAACCTTCGACCCACGCCTTAGAAGGGCGTTGCTCTATCCAGCTGAGCTATGGGCGCATCGAAAACTTCATAGTTTACCAATAAGCTATTCGATTATAATAAATTATAAAAATGGTCGGCGATGCAGGATTTGAACCTGCGACCCCTTGGACCCAAACCAAGTGCGCTACCAAACTGCGCTAATCGCCGAAACTTATTATTGTTAGCGAGTGACCTCGTTGACAACGGGGTGCATAATAGTGATTTGACGGGGTTAGGTCAAACGTTTTTTTAATAAAACCAATCAAGTGCTCATTTTTAGTGCACAATGGTTAAATATTACAATAGTAGGCTGAAATTTAAACTATTTAATAACTCAAATGTTATATACATTAAAAGCAACTTGGCGCTGCTATGCTTTTCTGCGAAAATGGTAGGCACATTATAAAACGAGTTAAATAAAGAGTATGTTTTCTTTATTAGCATTTTTACCCCTATTTTATTATGCATTCGTTTTTAGAGTATCGGTATCTAGTTAATTAACCCCAATTAAAGGTCACCCATGACGGCAAACATCATTGATGGTAAGGCAATCGCAAAACAAGTACGTAGCGCTGTAGCAGAACGCGTAAGTGAACGTGTAGCAAATGGTTTACGTGCACCAGGACTTGCAGTAGTACTTGTAGGACTTGATCCAGCAAGCCAAGTTTATGTTGGTTCAAAACGTAAAGCCTGTGAAGAAGTAGGTTTTATCTCCAAATCATTTGATTTACCAGCAGACACGCAAGAGCAAACTCTTTTAGATTTAATTGACGAGCTAAATAATGATGCCGAAGTTGATGGAATTTTAGTGCAGTTACCACTGCCAAAAGGTCTTGATGCTGAAAAGATTTTAGAACGCATTACCCCACATAAAGATGTTGATGGATTTCATCCATATAACATTGGTCGATTAGCACAGCGTATGCCTGCCCTTCGCCCATGTACCCCTAAAGGTATTATTACATTACTTGATTCAACGGGTGTACGTTATAAAGGGATGCATGCAGTTGTCGTTGGCGCGTCAAATATTGTTGGTCGTCCAATGTCGCTAGAGCTTTTATTAGCGGGTTGTACTACCACAGTATGCCATAAGTTTACTCAAGACTTAGAAACGCATGTTCGCCGCGCTGACTTATTAGTTGTGGCTGTAGGTAAACCTGAATTTATACCTGGAGATTGGATAAAAGAAGGCGCTATAGTCATCGATGTAGGCATTAACCGTTTAGACACGGGTAAATTAGTTGGTGATGTTCAATACAGTGTGGCTGAACAAAAAGCGCATTTTATTACACCTGTACCAGGTGGCGTTGGCCCGATGACGGTCGCTAGCTTAATTGAAAACACACTTGAAGCGTGTGAGAAATATCACAGCTAAGCTGTTAAAAAATCAAAAAAGGGTTGCCATTTGGCAACCCTTTTTTAGTTGAACGTGAATTACTTTAAACGCTTACGCTTTACGCCACGTTGTTTTACCGGCTGAATCTTCAAGTATTACACCTAACGCATTAAGCGCATCACGTGCTTCATCAGCAGCAGCCCAGTTTTTACTTGCACGTGCTTCATTACGTTTTACAATTAATGCTTCAATTGTCGCAACTTCGTCGTCATCTTGCCCGCCTTGTAAAAAAGCTTCTGGTGCTTGTTGAGCAACCCCTAAAACGTTACCAATACTGCGTAATATAAACGCAAGTTGCCCAGCTTGAACTGCGTCACTTTCTTTTACGCGGTTTAATTCTTTAGCAAGTTCGAACAACACAGGTAGTGCTTCTGGTGTATTAAAGTCGTCATTCATTGCTTTTCTAAATTTAGCAACAAACTCATTACCTTCTAAATCGCACTCTACCGGTTCGACATCACGAAGCGCTGTATAAATGCGCTCAAGTGATGAACGCGCTTGGTCTAAATTTTCTTGTGAATAATTAAGTTGGCTGCGGTAATGACCTGAAATTAAAAAGTAACGAACAGATTCAGGATCGTATGCTTTTAAAACTTCACGCACTGTAAAGAAGTTATCTAACGACTTAGACATTTTTTCTTTGTTTACTTGAACCATGCCAGTATGTATCCATGTATTTACATACTGGCCGTTGTTTGCACAGCACGATTGGGCAATTTCGTTTTCATGATGTGGAAACTGTAAATCAGACCCCCCACCGTGAATATCAAAATGCTCACCTAAGTGCTTTGAGCTCATTGCCGAACATTCAATATGCCAACCCGGACGCCCTTCACCCCACGGTGATGACCATGATGGTTCACCTGCTTTTGCTTTTTTCCATAACACAAAATCAAGTGGATCGTCTTTATCTTGCGCCACTTCAACGCGAGAACCTGATTGCAACATAGTTAAATCTTGCTGAGAAAGTGCACCGTATTGCTCAAACGTTGATACATCAAACAAAACATCGCCGTCGGCTGCGACATAGGCATGGCCTTTTTCAATCAAGCGCTTAACCATAACGATAATTTCATCCATATGGCTTGTAACTGTTGGTTCAATATCTGGGCGTAGCATATTTAGGCTATCAAAATCTTCATGCATCGCTTTAGTCATGCGCACAGTTAAGTCGTTTATTGACTCACCATTTTCATTTGCGCGTTTAATAATTTTGTCGTCAATATCAGTAATATTACGCACATATTTTAAATCGTAACCAATATGGCGTAAGTAGCGCACAATAACGTCAAATCCAACAAAGGTACGTGCGTGTCCAATATGGCAGTAATCATAAATGGTGATACCACACACATACATGTCGATTTTTCCTTCGACCATAGGTTTAAATTGCTCTTTTTGTCGCGTGAGTGTGTTGTATATATTTACCATTTACTTTGAGTCCTTAACTATTAACTTGAATAACTATGTTACCACTTGAAAAGCCCCTGCTCTAGCGCTTTATAACAAACCAAACATCTACTTTGTTAATCTTAGTCAACTACGATAAAATAGCGCCAATATTTAAACCGGATATAGGAAAACACATGGTTGTTCTACACACTAATTTTGGTGACATCACCATTAAAATGTTTGAGAAAGAAGCTCCAAACACAGTTAAAAACTTTTTAGAGTATGCAAATGCTGATTTTTTCAACGGCACTATATTTCATCGTGTAATCGATGGTTTTATGGTTCAAGGCGGTGGTTTTGTTCCAGGTATGGAACAAAAAGACGTAAATGATCCAATTCAGAATGAAGCTAACAATGGTCTATCTAATAAAATAGGCACTTTAGCAATGGCACGTACGCCTGATCCTCATTCAGCTACAGCGCAATTTTTCATTAACGTTAACAACAACGATTTTTTAAACCACAGCAGCGAAACGTCGCAAGGCTGGGGTTACTGTGTTTTTGCTGAAGTAGTTGAAGGCATGGACATTGTAAATAAAATTAAAGATGTAGCAACGGGTAGTACTGGTTTTCACCAAGACGTACCTCTTGAAGATGTGATCATCGAAAGCGTTACTGTTAACTAGTAACGTTTACTCATGTTATGTGAGTATGTAAGCGGGTGTATACTATAAGTATATGCCCGTTTTTTTAAAACTAAAATAGACTGACCTATGACTCGTCAAACTTACTTTATTGCAGATTTACACCTAAGTGAAAACCGCCCCGACATTAGCGCTGCATTTTTTGATTTTTTAAATACACATATACTAAATAAAGATGTAGATGCACTTTATATTTTAGGTGATTTTTTTGAAGTATGGGTTGGAGATGACTACATTACTGCACTGAGTGCCGATGTAGCAAAACATTTAAGCGCCGTTAATGATGGTGGCACACCTGTTTATTTTATACATGGCAATCGTGATTTCATTATGCGTAAGCAATATGCCGACATGGCCGCAATGACATTACTTGATGAGCAAACAGTCATTGACTTATATGGTACGCCTACCGTTATTTTACATGGCGACGAAATGTGCACTCAAGATACTGAGTATCAAAACTTTCGTAAAAAGAGCCGTGGTTGGTGGTGGCCAAAATTGATGCTTGCAATGCCGCTTTGGTATCGTAAAAAAATAGCGCGTAATGCCCGCGAAAAAAGTAAGTTAAGCCAAGCTGATAAACCTATCGAAATTTTAGACGTTGTCGATGAGGCTGTACTTGCCACCTTTGCCAAACATAACGTTACGAATATGATTCATGGTCATACTCACCGCCCTAATGTTCATACGTATAAAGTTAATGAACAAACACTTACTCGCACAGTGCTAGGTGACTGGTATACCCAAGGCTCTTATTTAGTCGTTACCCCTCAATCACAAGAATTAATTAGCACGCCTTTCGCATAATTTAAAATTCTGACTATTATTTATCTATATATATGAATAATAGTGAGAGGTTGAATGATTAAGCTGTTAATTTTCATCGTAGTAATTGCCATTCCTACACAAGTATTTAGCAAGCAAACATGGCAAATTGTTACAGAAAACTACCCTCCCTATTTTAGCGAAAACCTACCTAGTAATGGCTGGCTATATGAAATAGCCGAATCAGCGCTTAAAACGCAAGGTATTAATAGCGAACCAGAATTCACGACATGGGATCGCGCTTTAAAGCTATTAGAAAAAAACAGAAAAACCGCTATTTTAGGTGCTTTTTATTCATTAAAAAGAAATGAAGTTTTTTACTACTCTCGTCCACTTGCAGTTGCTCACTCAGGAGTTTTCAAACGAAAAGAGAGTGTTATTAGTTTCGATGGTACAGTTCAATCATTAACACCTTATAGTATTGGCACAGAAGACAATGCCTTTGTAAGCCAAGAGTTTGCTAGAAATAGGGAGCTGGCAATAACGTCCACTAAAAGCCTTCCTACAAGCTTATATTTACTACAACAAGGGCGTATTGATTTAGTCGCGGGTACTAAAGAGGTTGGAAATTATTGGCTTGAACACACTAAAACCGAAGATTCAGATGATAATAGTATTGAGTACTTATCGCCAGATCTTGCTTCTCATAAACTATATTTAGTTGTCTCTAAATCAAATTATAGAGCCAAAGAATACTTACAAAAATTTAATAGAGGAATTGATATAATAACTAAAAATGGACGCATTGCTAAAATTATGAAAAAACATAATTTCAGCAATCAGAAAATAGCAGAATATATTAATTTTTTAAAAGAAAATGAGGGTATTTAAACAGTGGGAACACCGCTGTGAAATTTAAAATCAGTATCGGTTGTCGAAATTAACTCTTTTTCTTTTTCACCAAAAAAGTTTACGCGATCGGTAATATCAAAATCAGCAATTTCTTGCGCTAGAGTTAAATAATCTTGGTAATGACGCGCTTCTGAACGTAGCAACGAAATATAAAAATCACCTAAACGTTTGTCAACATGCGGTGCAAGCTTTGCAAAACGCTCACACGAACGCGCCTCAATATAAGCGCCTACTATTAGCTTATCGACTAATGCATCGGGCTCGAACGTTTTAACATGACGAAGCATACCTTTTGCGTAACGACATGGTGTAATGCTTTGATACTCAACACCGTACTCGTCCATAATTTCGAGCACTTGATAAAAGTGATGCAGCTCTTCTTTTATCAGCAAAACCATTTTATCGATTAGACCTTGCCCGTATGGAGAACTCGATTTAGGAATTATTGATTTAGTGAGCTTATTTTTAGCAGCCAGATCGCGCCAATTCCCTTCTCGTTTGTAAATAAGCGTTTCAAATGGCTTTAGCCACTCGAGTAATGCATCACTACCCTCTTTATCTACCGCGTATTTACGTATTAAAAACATCGCACTTTGAGCTGCTTTTAATTCACAAATTAAGTGATCTATTAAAATGACTGATAAGTTTTCTTTTTTAATTGCTTGCTCCACCCATTGCTCTGGGGTGGTACACAATAAAAAGTTATTAATCGGCTCTAAAAGTTGGCTATGTGGCACGTTGACTGCTCATTACTAAATAAATTTGATAGACCGTTATTTTAACACGAAATTTTGCTTGGGATAAATCAAAGCCCTTATCTGCGTCTAAATGTTAATAACGAGTTAACTTGACTTTGCAAAATAAGTGAACCATAACTGTACATAGACTGTATAAAAATAAATCAACCAAAACAATAATACGTTCCTTTTATGGAGTAAGTACTATGATACTAAATCACCTCTGGGGCATTTATGCTCACCCACTTGAAGAATGGCAAACAATAGATAATCGCCATGAAAGTTTAACCTATAGTTTGTCGCATATTTTACTGATTGCTTTATTTCCTTCAATAATGGGCTACTACTCATCTGTTTATTTAGGATGGAGCATAGGTGCAGGCAATCCCGTATTTTTAACGCACGATAGTGCACTGCTAATTGCAGGTGCAATGTATTTTGCTTTAATAGCGGGTGTTTTTGGATTGGCGTATTTAGCCCATTGGATGGCGGTTACATTTGGCTCTAAACCTACATTTACACAAACACTTGAACTTGCAGCATATACTGCAACACCAGTGTTTATGTCGGCACTCGCCGCTTTTTGGCCTGTACTTTGGTTTGTAGTGTGTATTGGAATTATTGCACTGGCTTACTCGGTTTATTTACTCTACACCGGCGTACCAATACTTATGCATATCCCAGAAGAGCGCGGCTTTATTTACGCCAGCTCGGTAGTAACGTGTGGATTAATATTACTGGTTATTATTTTAGCTGTAACAGCTATGCTTTGGACTAATGGGATTGTTAGCCCAATGTTTACTTAATAAATTTCACCTAAAAAAAGAGTCATGTTTGATAGAAATGTTCCCTTTCTTTCCTTCGCAAAAAAGGAGCTAATTAGCTCCTTTTTTTTGTGTAACGACTTTTTATTAACTAATCATTAATCAGCTTCGTTTTCGTCTTGGTTGTGTATTTCTAAACCTGAAGACATCGCACTTTCTCGGGTGCTTTTTGCTGAATCGTTACGTAGCTTATCAATACGATTTAAATAGTTTTGATCAATATCGCCAGTAATATATTGGCCATCAAATACTGAAGTTTCAAACTTAGTAATTTCAGGATTTTCTTGGCTAACCGCAGCAATTAAATCTTTTAACGATTGAAAGATTAAACCGTCAGAACCAATACTTGCATTAATATCTTCTACTTCACGTCCGTGAGCAATAAGCTCAGCTGCTGAAGGCATATCAATACCGTACACATTAGGGAAGCGTATTTCAGGTGCCGCTGATGCAAAGTAAACGTTTTTAGCGCCAGACTCTCGGGCCATTTCAACAATTTGTGCTGATGTTGTACCACGAACAATTGAGTCATCAACCAATAATACGTTTTTACCTTTAAACTCGCGATCAATTGCGTTTAGCTTTTGACGCACTGATTTTTTACGCATCTCTTGGCCAGGCATGATAAATGTACGACCAATATAACGGTTTTTAACAAAACCTTGGCGATACGGTAAATCAAGTACACGTGCGATTTCCAGTGCTACATCACATGAAGTTTCTGGGATTGGGATAACTACATCAATATCTTTGTCAGCCCATTCACGTGCAATTTTTTCGCCTAGTTTAGTCCCCATGTTTACGCGTGTTGCGTACACAGACATACGGTCTATTGTTGAGTCAGGTCGAGCAAAATAAACAAATTCAAAAATACACGGCGAGTAAGATGCCTTATCAGCACAACTAAGTGAATGGAATTCACCTTCTTCTGTAACATATATAGCTTCACCAGGGGCTACATCACGTACAAACTCAAAACCGTCCGGTTTCAATGCAACGCTTTCTGAGGCAAACATGTACTCAGTACCTTTTTCGGTTTCGCGTTTACCAAATACAAGTGGGCGAATACCATTAGGGTCGCGAAAAGCAACAATGCCGTGGCCGATAATCATAGCAATAGTTGCATAACCACCGCTTACTTTATTGTTTACTTCGGTTACCGCAGTAAAAATATCTTCAGGGTCTAAATGCAACTTATCAGATTTGCTTAATTCATGTGCCATGATATTAAGTAAAATTTCAGAATCTGATGTTGTATTAACGTGACGACGTGCTTCTGAGAATAACTGCTCTTTTAAAGCTTCTGCATTAGTAAGGTTGCCATTATGGGCAAGTGCTATACCAAACGGTGAGTTAACATAAAAAGGCTGTGCTTCAGATGAGCTTGAAGATCCTGCTGTAGGATAGCGCACATGGCCAAGACCAATTGTACCTTGTAGTCGTTTCATATGACGTGTGTGAAAGGCATCTTTCACAAGGCCATTTGCTTTGCGCAAGCTAAACGTATTATTCTCAATGGTAATGATACCCGCGGCATCTTGACCACGGTGCTGCAAAACAGTTAAGCCATCATAAATCGCCTGATTCACAGGGGATGTTCCGACTATTCCAACGATACCACACATGTAATTTATCCTCGCCGATTAACGGTTTACTGAATTTAAAAAGCTCGAGTTGTTTTCTAGGTACGAAAAGAACCATTCAACAACAAAGCCAAATTCTGGAATCAAAATAGAATTGCCCCACCAGTGCGTATTGGGTGCACCAGTAAAAGCATCAAGAAAGAAGAGTAACGCGCTCACGACCAACACGCCTCGTAGAGCACCAAACACTATGCCAAAGACACGGTCGGTACCCGATAAACCAGTACGATGTACAAGTTCACCTAAAATGTAGTTTAGTAAACCGCCTAACAGTAGCGTCGCAAAGAATAATATGGCTATGGCCGCAGCATTTCTTAAAAGGGGTTCAGAAATGGTTGTTAGGAAGGAAGCTAAATATTGGTAAAATAAGCTAGAGATGATAAAGGCGCCAGCCCATACCGCTAATGACATTGCTTCTTTTACAAAGCCGCGTATTAAACCGATGATGGTAGACAATGCAATGATGCCAATAATGGCGTAATCAACCCAGATCATAAGAACCAATTAGTCGCTAATTTGGGGCGCATTCTATACCCAAACATCGTTAGTATGCAAGTTTAAACGGGAGATTACTGGGTTGTAGTCAATACAAAAAATTAACATTATAGAATGGGTATTGTGAGATGAAGATAATGATAAAAACAAATATAAATAAATAAAAAAAGGCTTGTGATACAAGCCTTTTTTTAATTATTTTGTTACTTCGTATTGCGTAACTTTACCATTTAATTTAGTAAGCTCTTTCAGCTGGGGAAGCTGCTTTTGTAATTCATTTTTATCAAGCGAAGGACCAACAAATACCTTGGTTAACGTCCCATTTGGGGTTTTAATCGGTTTAGTAAACGTTTTAAACCCTTCAACTTTTAATTTAGCCTGTAATGCTTTTACATTTGCAACATGTGAAAAACTACCTAATTGAATAACGTAAGCCATACTTGTTAGGTTTTCATCACTTTTACGAGGCGCAATAGGTTTTGGTTTAGCTTGAACCGGTGCCTTAGTGCTCGGTGTAGCTTTGGGTTCAATAGTCGCTTCAACAACTTTATTCTCTACAGCGTAGTCACTCTCATCCATAGCGTTTTGCTGCTCAAAAGCTTCATCGTCAGCTTGAATATCTTCAATTTCATCTTGTTTTAGTGGCTCAGCATTAGCCATGTTTTCATCAATTGACTCTTGAAGATCGATTGTTTTGAACTCAGGGCGATCAGGTATCGCTTTAAAGCCTTCTTTATAATGCACTTTTTCGCCATCGAGTATATTAGGGATAAACACAATTGCTGCGATCACTACTATACTTGTTCCGACTAAGCGATTAATAAAACTTGAGTTCACCGACATCCTCTCTATTTTTTAAAGTAATTAATAGCGCCGGCCACTGTAAAAAATGAACCAAATACAATCAACATAGTATCACTTTGTTGTTTTGGTAAAATTACACTCAGTGCCTGTGCCACACTATCATAGCTATTGATAGTATTATGATGAGATATACCCTGCAGCGCATTTTGTAAATTACTTGCAGTGTCGCCTCGCGGACCACTTAAGCTCGCTAATGACCACTCATCGACCAAGTGACTTACTTCTTTAAGTACACCCACTTTATCTTTATCAGCAAGCATAGCGGCTAATGCATGAATTTTAAAGCCTTTATCTTTATAGCTTGATAACTTATTGGCTAAATAACGCGCCGACTCAGGGTTATGTGCTACATCGGTAAAGACTAAAGGCTCAGCGCTTAACTGCTGAAACCGCCCTTCTACAACTAAATTAGCGAGGCAACTTCGTATGACTTGCTCACTTGGTAATAAGTTTAAAACGCTTAGCGCAGTTAACGCCGTTGCTGCATTTTGACACGGTATTGCTGGCTTATCTATTACAAGATTATGTTCTTTATATTGCCAATTAAAGCTCTCAGTATTCTCTTTGAAAATAAAGTCACTGCCCGACAACGTCATATTGGCATTAATTTCTTTGCCGTAATCAGTCATTGTGTGAGGAATATTTAAATCCCCTATAATAGCAGGCGTATTTTCACGAAAAATACCGGCTTTATCATAAGCCACTAACTCTCGTGTATCACCTAGGTACTCTTTATGATCTAAATCGATAGTGGTGATCACGCTTGCAAAGGGAGTTACTATATTTGTAGCATCAAAGCGCCCGCCTAGACCAACCTCTAGTAATACATAATCGACCTTACAGCGTTTAAAAATTGCCAACGCACCCAAAGTACCATATTCAAAATAAGTCAGAGGAGTGTCTTTACGGCCTTGCTCAAGCTGGTGAAAAGAATCTATATGGAGTTGGTCTGCCAGTTCTTCGCCATTAACTCGTACACGCTCGTTATAACGAATTAAATGAGGAGATGCGTAAGTGCCCACGCTAAAACCTTGCGCTAGTAATAGCGACTCTAAGCAACGTGCAGTGGTGCCCTTACCGTTTGTACCGGCAATAAGAATAATTTTACTTGGAGTGTTTAAAAGGCCAATATTGTTGGCAACATTAGCAACTCGTTCTAAACCCATTGCAATGTTAGCTGGGTGAACACTTTCTAAATAAAAAAGCCAATCATCAAGGCTTGATGATTGGCTAGGAATTGTTTTTGTCATAGCGTGTAATCAGTAAAGCTGAAATTTACGCTACTCTATGCTCTTGTTCCGTAGAAGGCAAGTTCATAAATTTAGCTAAAATGCGTGCAAGGGTATCGCGCATTTCACGGCGGTCAATAATCATGTCAATTGCACCATGTTCTAGCAAAAATTCACTACGCTGAAAACCTTCAGGTAATGTTTCGCGAACAGTCTGCTCAATAACACGAGGACCTGCAAAACCAATTAACGCTTTAGGTTCAGCAACGTTAATATCACCCAGCATAGCAAGTGATGCAGATACACCACCCATTGTCGGGTCGGTCATTACTGAAATAAATGGAAGACCTTTTTCCGTCATTTTTGCAAGTGCAGCACTTGTTTTAGCCATTTGCATAAGCGACATAAGCGCTTCTTGCATACGTGCTCCGCCTGATGCAGAAAAACAAATAAGCGGCATGTTATGCTCTAAACATTGATCAACAGCATCAACAAAGCGAGCGCCAACAACAGAAGCCATTGAACCACCCATAAATGAGAACTCAAATGCTACCGCTGCCACTGGAATACCTTTTAATCGGCCTTTCATAGCTACAAGTGCATCTTTTTCACCACTTGCTTTTTGGGCTGCACTGATACGGTCAGAGTACTTTTTAGAATCTTTAAACTTAAGAATGTCTTTAGGCTCATGTTGTGTACCAAGCTCTTGACGATCACCTTCATCTAAAAAGTGCTCTAGGCGCTTACGGCCACTAACACGCATGTGATGGTCACACTTAGGACATACGTTTAATGACTTTTCTAATTCAGCTTTATATAAAATTGAATCACACGATGTACACTTAGCCCAAACACCTTCTGGGATTTCTTTACGACCTGATGATTTTGTCGTTTTAGGTAAGATTTTTTCTAGCCAACTCATTTGCAACTCTCTTAATACTGTTCTGTGTCGCGAGCCTGCTAATAGCAATTAGCAGACAAATTTTTTCAATTAAAACATGAATTACACTAACGCGGTATAAAAAACTGGTCTTAGTAGTTAAAAGTGCTCATAAAAAGTACTTATACCACATCTATATCAGGCAAAAATAAAGGGCCTAAAGGTGTTTGAGGAATATTAAATTGCTCAGGGTAGTCAACATCCACTAAATACAAACCAGCAGCCTTAGCGGTAGCACTGGCCTTTGCGCGTTCTTTACAATCAAGTAGCTCTTTTATCCATATAGGTTGTTGTTTATGTAAACCAACATCCATTAAGCTGCCTGTGATATTACGTACCATGTGATGTAAAAATGCATTCGCTTTAATATCAATAATAACGTAAGTACCTTGGCGCTGTACCGACAGATGATGAATTGTTCTTGTCGGTGTATTCGCTTGGCAATGTATCGCTCTAAAAGAGGTGAAATCGTGTTTACCTATTAAGTACTGACACGCCTCTTGCATCTTTGTTTCATCAAGATGATGATGAAAATGCGTAACCCCCTCGTTTAATACCGCACCTCGTAGGGGGGAGTTATAAATAACATAGCGATAACGACGAGCTGTAGCACTAAAACGGGCATGAAAGTCATCAGCAACCGGTTGGGCAAAGCGAATAGCAATATCTTTAGGCATTAAAGTATTCATACCTAGTGTAAATGCGACCATATCGCGATCGGCTTGCGTTTCAAAGTGTATTACTTGGCCTGTACCGTGCACACCAGCATCTGTACGCCCTGCACATATAACTTCAACAGGATGATTACAAATACGCGACAACGCTTTTTCTACTTCTTGCTGTACGCTATTTACATGTGATTGACGCTGCCAACCACTATAACGTGCGCCGTTGTATTCAACTCCAAGTGCTACTCGCATAATTACCGTTTTACCTACTGTGCTAATGAACGAGGCATTTTATGCTATCTAACGATGCAATAAAAGGAGACCTGTCGTAATCAAACCAATACACATAAAAAAACCCGTATTTAGCTAAGCTAGATACGGGTTCTTATAAACATTTTAATTATTTTAGTTTAGCTTTTAAGCTAAGTGCTTCCTCTTGAACTTCTTCAGGACCTTTGTTAATGACATCCTCAATAACTTTAAGCGCAGAATCAAAATCATCAATTTCAATATAAGCACGCGCTAAATCAAGTTTAGCTGAGTAGCCACCACTTTCAGCATCAACATCCGTTGGGTTATCACCTGCAAGTAATGCATCAAACTCACTCAAACCGACATCCATATTAACGTCGGTGTAAGGTTCGTGTTCAAGTTCAGCGTCGTCACTTTCTTCTAATAATGAATCAATATCTACAAATTCGTCATTATCAAGTTGCTCAACATCACTACCTTCAACAAGTGACTCTGTTGTAGTTAATGAATCATCTGTCTCTAAGTCTTCTTTTAGCAAGCTGTCAAAGTCAACATCAAATTCACTGCTGTCATCAACACTTAAGTCTTCAGGCTCTGCTAACTCACTAAGTAATGAATCAAAATCAGTTTGCGTCAAATTCGACATAAACTCTTCATCAAGTTCATCGTCAGAGCTAATATCAGTGCTACCCACTTCATCTAAGCTTGTTAACTGTGCTTCGCGCTCTGCATTTGTTTGCTCTTGCGATTCGTCTGATAACTCATCAGTTAGCGCTTGCTCTAAACTATCTTCGTCAAATTCAGCATCTAATTCAGAAAAATCATTTTCAATTAAAATCTCATCATCAAAATCATTTTCTAAACTATCTAAATCAGCATCTGCCATAAGTGCGTTTGCTAAATCTTGCTCAGCTTGGCTGGAAGCGACTCCCGGTGCCTCACCATCTAAATCATCCCCTTGTAATTCTTCAGGGATAAATGGCAACTCACTTTCTAATGTTTCTTGAACTTCATCAAGGTTAAGAGGTTTGATGTCATCTTCAATACTTGGTGGTTCAACAGAATCAACCTCATTATTAATTTCTTGAAGTAAATCATCATCAAGCGACTCATCTTCAATCTCCGTTTCAGTTTCTAATTCAGAGAAGTCATTATCAATTAATAGTTCATCATCAAAATCATCTTCTAAACTATCTAAATCACCATCTGCCATAAGCGCATTTGCGAGATCTTTCTCTGTTTGACTAAGTGCTACTGCATTTTCATCACCCGATGCATCTCCTTTAAGCTCTTGCGGCTCAAACGAAGGCTCATTCTCTAATAATGATTGATCATCGTCTAATTCAAGTTCAGGATATTCATCCAACTCTTCACTTGGCGTTACAAGCTCGCTATCAAGCTGCTCTTCAATTTCAGTAAGATCTGAGTCATCGTCGCCCGCTAGCGGATCGTCACCAAGATCAACTTCTATTTCTTCAAGATCATCATCAAGCTCATCTAAAGACCAATCAGGTGTTTCTATATAGTCGTCATCAGTGGCCTGTTGTAGCTCACTTAAAAGCTCATCAACGCTCTTTAAAGTATCATCTGTGTATTCTTCAAGTGCATCTTCAGGATCAAGAAGCGACTCTGATGTGTCTGAAAAATCATCAACCGTTACATCTATAAGTTCTGGCTCTTCTTCAAGCTTAGGCTCTTCTGCAAGCTCTGGCTCTTCTTCAAGTTCTGGTTCTTCTTCAAGCTCTGGTTCTTCTTCAAGCTCAGGCTCTTCTTCAAGCTCAGGCTCTTCTACAAGTTCTGGTTCTTCTTCAAGCTCTGGCTCTTCTTCAAGCTCTGGCTCTTCTAAAGGCTCAAGTTCTTCTTCAAGCTCTGGCTCTTCTTCAAGCTCTGGCTCTTCTTCAAGCTCAGGCTCTTCTTCAAGCTCTGGCTCTTCTACAAGCTCTGGCTCTTCTACAAGTTCTGGTTCTTCTTCAAGCTCAGGCTCTTCTAAAGGCTCAAGTTCTTCTAAAAGCTCTGGCTCTTCTTCAAGCTCTGGCTCTTCTAAAGGCTCAAGTTCTTCTAAAAGCTCTGGCTCTTCTTCAAGCTCTGGCTCTTCTTCAAGCTCTGGCTCTTCTTCAAGCTCCGGCTCTTCTTCAAGCTCTGGCTCTTCTTTAAGCTCAGGCTCTTCTTCAAGCTCAGGTTCTTCTTCAAGCTCAGGTTCTTCTGCAAGTTCAGGCTCATCGTCAAGCTCGGGTTCTTCATTTAATGATGAAGCAAGCGACTCAATATCATCAACATTTAATTCTTCTTGAGCATCTGCTAAATCCTCAACTGAGTCTGCTAATGCATTATCAATTTCTGAATCTCTTACATCTGAATTTTTTAGTTCATCATCAATTAGGTTATCTATGTCGTCTAAATCAAAATCATCGCTTTGTTCAACTAATGAATCATCTACAGTATCTACTGCAGCCTCATCAATTAAGCTATCTATGTCGTCTAAATCAAAGTCGTCACTTTCCTCAACTAATGAATCATTTGCAGTATCCACTGCAGCCTCATCAATTAGGTTATCTATGTCGTCTAAATCAAAGTCATCACTTTCCTCAACTAATGAATCATTTGCAGTATCAACTGCTGCCTCATCAATTAAGCTATCTATGTCGTCTAAATCAAAGTCGTCACTTTCCTCAACTAATGAATCATTTGCAGTATCAACTGCTGCCTCATCAATTAGGTTATCTATGTCGTCTAAATCAAAGTCATCACTTTCCTCAACTAATGAATCATCTGCAGTGTCAACCGCTGCTTCATCAATTAAGCTATCTATGTCATCTAAATCAAAATCGTCGCTTTCCTCAACTAATGAATCATCTGCAGTGTCAACCGCTGCTTCATCAATTAAGCTATCTATGTCATCTAAATCAAAATCGTCGCTTTCTTCTAGAAGTTCATCTTCGTCGAGTAACTCTGCATCAATTGAGTCATCTACCACATCACTTTTTGGGTCATTCGCTTCATCAATTAAGCTATCTATATCGTCTAAATCAAAGTCGTCGCTTGTATCAAGTTCAGCTGAAGTGTTATTTGAGGTATCTAATTCTGTTGATGTTTGATCTAATAATTCATCTATATCAAAATTATCATCATCTGCAAGCTCCTCACTTAAAGCCGCCATTTCATCATGAGACTCTAAGCTATCATCCTCTAAAGCTTCGCTTGTTTGCTGTGCATCAAACTCAGGTAGACTATCGTCTTCATCAAACAAGCTATCTAAATCGTCATTAGTTAGAATTTCATCATTGTTTATTGAGTCATCAGATAAGTCTAAATCAATATCTTCAGCGTTTTCATCTGAAGGTTGATCAAACCCTTGCTGCATAAAAATATCGAGTTCATCATCGTCATCGGTATTTTCATCATCAAAAACAATGTCATCACTTAGTAGACTTTCAAGCTCATCCTGATCGAGTAAATTCTCACCACCTGAAAAATCATCTAGGCCGTCATCTAAATCATCATCAGGCAACATATCATTTTCGAGATTATCATCAAGTTGAACACTCAAGTCATCTAAAGGGTCGGGTACAATTGGATCGTCATTTAAACTTGGGCCTAAATCATCATCGCCAGTGTAAATTGGGGTTTGTGGTAAAAAGTCATCATCGTTTTGTGGCTCTTCTTGATTACTTGCTCGTTTGCGTAAAAACATAACAATTGCAAAAATAATCAGTAGCCCAGGAATAAACATTAATAAACCCAGCACTATCGGATTTAAAAATAATGAGCTTAAATCAAACGATTCTTTTGGTACTATCTCTTGTTTTTTTTGCTGTGCAATAATCTCGTTTTGCTTAACAATTAGTTCTTTTAATTGATTTTGAATTTCACTGTCTTGTCCTAACTGTAAGCGTAAGTTTTCGAGTTCGTTTGAAATACCTGATAATTGTTTTTTAAGATTATTATTCTCAACTAAAATTTCTTCTACATTGCTTACAGAATTTTTAAATTGTTGTTGTAACTCAACCAGCTTAGTACTTTGCTCTGTTTTTATTTCATTTAATTCTTTCTGTATCTCTTTTTTGGCATCGTCTACGTCGACTTTACGAGCTTGGGTTACTTTTGTTTGTGCTGAGGTAATTTCGCTTTGCGTAAGTGTGCCATTTTTTTTCTTTTCCCATAATGCATCATCTTGCTCTGAGCGTTGTTTTGCAAGCTGTGTATTTACACCTTTTATTTCGGCTAAAGTAGGGATTTTTAAATAGGCACCATTTTGAATATGATTAAGATTTTGTTCTAAAAATGAGTTGGGGTTTTTGTTATACAAGGCCTGCATAACTTGATAAATGCTGACGGAGTTATCTGGGCGCACTTTAGCCGCTATACGCCAAAGTGTGTCTGTTGGTTTAATTGGCCCAATAGATCGTCCTTGCGCACCATAGTCAACGCCTTTAGGCCCCTTTAATTGGGTACTGTCTTGAGAGTAAACTGGCGTTACTATCAATGCAGACGCTAATATAATAAGTGTAACTAAACCGCGCATGCTGATCCTTTAATATTTAAATATTAACAAAACACTTAAAGCTTAAGTGCATAAATATTGTTGATTATTGCTGTTATCAGCCAAATGACTGACTCGCATTTATTATTACAATCTATTTTTATTGCAAGCTCTATTCCAATTACAAACTATAAACCAGTTAAGGCTTAATATCCATCGCAACACCTTGAAAATAAATGCCTTAAAACATCTTTATAAATATTAATTTATTGAGTGTTATCAATCAGTTTTTATACTTTCAAAAATAAACGGCAAAAAATTGACAAGCTCTATAAACAAAAAGCGGCAAACAAATAATGTTTACCGCTTCGAAAGTGTGTTCAGCGCTATTAACTATTACATGTAATTAGCAATAAGCTCTTCTGCAATTTGAATACTGTTAGTTGCAGCACCTTTGCGAGTGTTATCACTTACAACCCACATGTTTAATCCATGAGGATGAGAAATATCAGCACGTAATCGGCCTATATAAACAGTATCGTTACCACTAGCGTCAGACACTGCTGTAGGGTAATCACCTTCATCATCAATTAGCTCGACACCAGGCGCGTCTTTTAAAAGTTGCTTAACGTGTTCAAAGTCATAAGGCATGCGCGTTTCAATATTAATTGATTCTGAGTGACCAAAAAACACGGGAACACGTACACATGTAGGATTTACTGCAATAGTGGTATCACCCAAAATTTTATGAGTTTCATTTACCATTTTCATTTCTTCGCGTGTATAGCCATTATCCTCAAAGCTATCAATTTGAGGAATAACGTTAAATGCAATTTGCTTCGGAAATACTTTATTATCCATAGGGCGTGCATTCATCAAGTTAGCTGTTTGCTTTGCAAGTTCATCAACCGCTTCTTTACCTGCGCCCGATACAGCTTGGTAAGTAGATACGTTAATACGGTCTATTCCGTAAGCATCATAAATTGGTTTAAGTGCTAACATCATCTGAATAGTTGAACAGTTAGGGTTAGCAATAATATTACGATTCCTAAAATCAGCTAGGCTTGAAGCATTAACTTCTGGCACCACTAGTGGGATTTCAAAATCATTTCTAAAGTGCGATGTATTATCGATTACAATACAGCCGGCATCAGCAGCAATAGGAGCATATTTTTCAGATACACTACCACCAGCAGAAAACAAACCTATATGCGCTTGGCTAAAATCAAAGCCTTCAACGTCAAGTACTTCAATGGTCTCACCACGAAACTTTATGTCTTCACCTGCGCTGCGGCTGCTCGCAAGTAAAAAAAGCTGATCTACAGGAAACTTACGATCTGCTAGCGTTTCAATGATTTGACGGCCTACTAAACCAGTAGCGCCAAGTATGGCAACGTTATATTTTTGCGACATATTTCTTCCTCTATAAACGACATTAAAACAACATCGTTAGTTAAATAATTATTTAGCTATGCTAAAGCCAAGTTGACTAAGTGCTGCTAGTTGTGGGCTATCACCTTGTAGGAATAAGGTGCTAAATTCTCGCCTTACCGGATAGTTTTTACGTAAACTATCAAAGCCCTCACCTTCTAAATGACGAAGTAAAATTCCGTCATCGCGGCGTACGTCATAAATTAAATGCACCAAACGGGCAATATCTTGCTCGCTTAGGCTTTGCGTAACAGTTGCATTTGTAATAGCAGGTATTGGTAAAAAATCATCCAACGATTTACTCACTTCTACACCTTTTAGGTCACACAATTTTTGATACAACATTTGTGTACCTCGTGCTTTCCCCTCAAGTGTATGCCCTGCGATATGCACACTGGCATAACGCACATGCTCTAGTAATTCAGTTAGAATATTGGGCTCTTTTTCCCATACATCAAGTACTATATCTAAATCAGCCCCAGCTTCCATTACCTCAAGCAATGCTTGGTTATCAATTACATCGCCTCGGCTTGCATTAATTAGCGTGGTTCCTGGTTTAAGTGATTGTAATCGCTCTTTATTCATCATGTGCAGCGTTTTGTGCTCGCCACCTTTAATAAGTGGAACATGAAAAGTAACAACATCTGATTGCGCTAATAACTCATCAAGCGCTACATGCTCTTGTAGTAAGCCCTGTTCGTGCTTAATTGGATCGCATAACAGTACGTCGACATTTAATGCTTTTAATTTTTGCGACAAACACGTGCCAATGTTACCCATTCCTACAATACCAATTGTTTGACCACACAATGGGCGCGCATTTTCTTGGCTTAATGCAAATAAACTACTAATTACATATTCAGCTACAGCAACTGCATTACAACCAGGAGCACTGGTAAAAGCAATATTTCTATCATGTAGTAATTGCGTATCAATATGGTCAATGCCAATTGTAGCAGTGCCCACAAAGCTCAGCTTGTTAGCTTGTGCCAATAGTTCATGATTAACATTAGTCACTGAACGAGTAAGGAGTACATCTACATTTATTAATTGTTCAGGCGTTAATTTACGACCATCAAAACGCTCAACCTCACCAAAGTCTGCAAAGTACTGCTCAACTAAAGGCATATTTTGATCGGCAAGAATTTTCATCACTGAGTCCGTTTGGCAATTAAGTGGCGCCATTGTAACGAACAACCAAGCCTTTACACAAACTAAAAAGGCGCATTTTAGCTGATACAAATACTTAAAAGTGGTTATGTTGATTGTTTTAAATCAGCAATTTAAATTAGGGATTTAAATTATGTGGATAATAATTTTACTATTGAATATATAAAGGCCGAATCACAGCATGATTCGGCCTTTGTTATGAAAAATAAACTTCAATTACATTGAATTTTATTTACTTGATTTTAGTTTATAGCTCAAAATCTTTTTTGAATTTCAAACCAAATTCACTGCGGTCATTACTACGCATTACACCAACAAAACCTGATTGTTGTAGGCGACCAACATCGTAAACTTCGTTTAGAACGTTTTCACCATACAGTGTAACTTCCATATCGCCATATGGATTAGTGTACGAAATATTAAAACCAACTAGTTCACGAGAATCAATGGTCTCACTTTGGTTGTAAACTGATTGACCTTGCATTTCACTGCGATACGAATAATTAGCATTAAACGCAAGTGTTGCGCCACTCTCTAAATCCATAAAGTAAGAAGGTGCAACCATGACAGTCCAGCGTGGCGTCAGTGCTGGTGAATCGCCTTTACCTATGCCTTGTACACCCTCAGCCACTTCTGTTATTTCAGAATCTAAATAACCAACTGCACTGCGAATAGTAAAGTCATCGGTAATAGCAACGGTTGTTTCAAGCTCAATACCTTGCGCTTTAGACTGACCCGCATTTTCTACAATTGTTACAAAGCCACCACCCGCTGTTGGATCTGAAAACGGTAATGCTAAATCGGTGTAATCAGTCACAAATACCGCAAGCATCATAGATACATTTTCGTGTACTTGGCCTTTTAAGCCCATTTCGTAGTTAATTGCTTTTGTTTCGTCAAACGATACAAATTGATCTGGTCCACCAAATGGACGCGGTGGAAAACCACCTGTTTGATAGCCTTTTTGAATCTGGCCATACACATTCATATTATTGCTAAGCTGATAAGATGCATTTACATCCCACGTAACCGCATCAAAATCTGCACTTACATATTTACGAGTTGGAAATGATGGGAATATAGCATTTGCATCTTTCTTATCTTTTGAATAACGAAGACCACCACCAACCGTTAAATCGTCAGTTAAATCGTAGCTGGCATTTATATATGCTGCATACGAATTAGTTTCTTGGTTAATTTCAAATTCGCCGTAACCGCCAAATGATTCTGTTACACCATCATTCAACAAGCCATTAGGTGTATTAAATGGGCTAAATACAAACGGGCCTGAACGTGTAAAGCCATCTTCATTAAAAAAGTAAAGACCAGATACAAAGTCCATATTATCGAATGTTGCATTTAGCTGAACTTCAAATGAGTATTGGTCAGCACCGCCCTCCTCTGGGAACTCAGACAAGTTTAAAGGAGATGCATCATCATCAAGACCACCTTCGTATTCAGATGTACGGTAGCTTGAAATAAACTTAGTAGTATAAGTGTCATTAATTGCCCAATCGGCTGAAAACGATGTGCCCCAACCTGAATAAGAAGTAGATTCAATACCAGCAACAGTCGTACCTAAATCATCAGGATCTGATGGTATTAAATCTTGAGTCAATAATGGGAAGTCGCCATTAAAAACATCATTTGAGTCTAGTGGGTCTGTTAATTCAATTGTATAAGGCGATTGGCCAGATTCGTTATCAACACCATCTAAAGAAAAAGTGAATGCTAAGTCGGTATTTGCTTGCCATTTAAGTGCAACACGACCACTAAATTCTTCTTCTTCACCAATTTCTTTTTCTGGGTTTGCTAAATTAACAGCTTCGCCCACACCATCACGTGTTTTGTATGATGCACTTGCAGACATACTTACATCATCTGTTAGTGAGTTATTAAAATAAGCATCACCGGCAATACGTCCTCGGCTTCCCAGCTTAGCTGTAGTAGTAACAATACCTTCATCACCAGGTTGCTTTGTAATTACATTTACAGCGCCACCTAATGTATTACGGCCATATAAAGTACCTTGTGGGCCACGAAGCACTTCAACACGCTCAACATTAGGTAATGATAAGTTAGAACCCATTTGACGACCTAAGTACACACCATCAAGATACACACCCACACCCGGATCGGTAGTTATTATGTGATCTTGCAAACCTATACCGCGGATAAATACAGACGCATGCGCAGAATTGCCCACGCCATAGCGGGTAATATTTAAATTTGGAACATATTTACCAATATCTTCTAGGTTACTCATATTGGCTTTATCAATTAGGTTAGCGCCAATTGAAGTGATAGCGGTTGGAGATTCAAACAGGCTCTCTGTACGTTTACGAGCTGTGACTTCTATCTTTTCAAATGCGTCTTGTTTAGCTGTTTTTTTAGTTTCTTCGGCGTTTACAGAGGTAGTGAGTGCAGCAAAAATTGCTAGACTTAGCTGTGAGAGGTTACGTAATTTCAAAATATTCTCCAAAGGATACCGTGTGATTTAGTTATGCATTTATACTTAAGAGTATAAATTTCAGGCATAAAAAAAGATGCGTAATGCATCTTTCCTCTGGATGGGTATTATATGACAGAATTGTGAAGAAATGTATAAATTATTTGAATAAATGTATAAAGAATAAAAGCAATTTAGACATTGTTAGCTTTAGGTGGATTATCATAAATAAAGAACATTAATATCAACCTCACTAAAAAGCTGTTTTAAAACAAAAAACCGCATAAATACAATTTTAAAAAGCACATAAAACGTACTTTACACATGTACTTTAGTGTATAAAAAAAGAGCTACAACACATTCTCCTATCATTGAAATTAACTAAAAATAAGAATATAGTACTAAAATGTAGTCTATGGATAGAATATTATGAATATTGAAAACACAGCTGATAAAAGCCTCAAATGCTTCACAAATCCAAATTACACTTCACTTTTTTGTGTTGCAGCTGACTTCAACGTTTTACTTGTTAATTATCAAGCTTTAAACGTCATTACCAATTATGAACTTATTAATCAATTCATGCTAAAAAATGGTCACCAAGGACTGGTAATTTTTGATGTCCCAAAAGACTGCGATGTACTAGCATTAAAAGAGTGGCCAAATTTAAAAGGATTGTTTTACGAAGGCACTGACGAAGTACTACTTCAACAAGGATTAGAAGCCATTGAACAAGGAAAGTTATGGTTCCCTCGTGCAGTAACCGATGATTGGATGAGGCAAATGCTAGCGAGTGAACAACAAACTACGCTGCAATCAAACAACTTAACCTGCAAAGAAATGAAAGTATTAAACTTATTATTTTCTGGCTTACATTCAAGTGCAATTGCCGACACTTTATTTATAAGTGAAGCTACTGTTCGCGTTCACCTACACAAGGTTTACCAAAAAATTGCTGTAAAAAAACAAGCAACAAGCATTACTTTGGTGTCAAAAAAACTTAAATAGAATTAATAGTTAAGTGGGCTTATTTGAAACCTTATTATGTCAGAATATTCACCGGCAGCTTGCCTTTCAAAATCATTTAGCTGAATTTTTAAAGGTAATAAGTAAACGGTTTGCCCTGAATATGAGAATTTATGTTGTGATACGTTATTTAGTTCAAGCCAACTTCCTGCCAGATCTAGACTGTAATTAATTGCATATTTATCTCTATAGAGACTGTGTATTAATTTACCATTATTATCTGAACTTACAGATAATTGAATATCTGAATTAGTAACAACTTGTAAACTAGGTAACATAGTGTATTCCTTACCCGGTATTAGCTCTCCCAAATTAATAGTATTTGAAAATGTATTATACCCAAGTACAGAAAGACTTGTTCTAGGCACAATATTTTCTTGAATGCTATATTCTCGTTCATCTAACAACTTGCTCCCCTGATCGTATAATTTCATTTGGAGTCTATCTGTATAGACACCAGCTTTAATCGGTGTTCCTGATGGTATTAGTAATGACAATATCGTCGAAGAATTAGTAAAGCTCAACTTTAAAGTTGATGTGCTAACTAACTGACTCTGTATACTTTGCATTTGGTACGGAACACTTTGAAATTGCCCTTTTAACTGAGCTTGGTTCTCACTTGTAATCACGAGCTGTAATTGACAACTCTCATCATTAATAACGCTTATACGTAACTCTTTCTTAGAGTCTATTTGCTGTAAGGCATGGTAGCTTTCAAAATCATCATAAATATGTTCAACCTTATCGAACCTAGCAGCACATTGCGCATGAATTAAAGGCGTAAAAATAAATAGTGCTAAACCACCCAATAATAAACTTACTTTTTTATTGTACATAAATAGCTCCTTTGCGCTGTAATTGTTCACCTTCAGATACTTCAATCGTAAAATGTGACTTTTCTGCATTCTTAAGTGTAATTTCATAATTACAGGCGGTTAAACCTGTTAATGCAAATCGTCCTTTTTTATTCGTAAAAAATGTATGCTCTTTCTTACTACTATTATCTAAACAAATAGCCGTTCCAACCTGTAACGATAGTGGCTTTTTTTGTTGGTCGTACAGCGTTGCAATGACTGATATGTTAGCGGCAGTCCCTATTGTAATTGCATGACCCGTTCGATAAGGTGAATAAAGAGTAATAATACCAGAACCTATATCATACCCTGGCGCTAAGTTATCAATATCGACTGCAACGTTGGTTGAGGCGTATGAACTTATATCGTTCAATAAAATAGTCTCGAAGTCTTCATTATCTGCCCTATATTCATCTTCATATTGCCCCAATATAACTTTTTTTCCTTTAAGGCTAGAGTGAGGTTTTACTAAAGCGAAGCTATCGTATATGGGTTTCCCAACAGCCCAACTATTATCTGCAAATGCTATACTTGACGCCAAGCTTAATCGGCTCTGATGGTAAGCTGAGTCCTCATTAAATTGCTCGTAAAAACTCCCATGATCAAAGTTCATAACAAAACGATTCGCGTTATATTGAGTATTTAGATCAAAAATAGCTTCATTTTGATCATTTTTTTCAAGCCCAGCTCTTATGTTCAAAGCTCCAACATAGCGCTGATTACTATCTTGAGAGAATTCTAAACGTGTTTTTTCACGCCTAGATTGATGAGATAATTTAGCCCGTCGAGTATTAGAAAACTTATAAGTGACAGACAACCTTACATCCCATTGACTTTCTTCAGCGAGACCCTCCCACTGCCCACCTAAACTATATCTCCATTGGCTATTATCGATCTCACCAGAAAGACTAACCCCAATTGATTTATCAAATTGAGCTTCATCATATGACCTTGATAAGCTTGTAAAAAAAGATGTTTGCGTATTATCGCCCCAAAAAAAACTATAATTAGCCTGAATATAATGCTCTCTTAAGCGAGAACTAGATTGAGAATCAGGCCGATAACCAAGGCCTGTAAAATATCTTGATGAGTATTCATAACCCACCGTAATGTCAGTGTTATTATCACTATGATTTCTATAGTTACTATAAACAATGCGATAAGCATGGCCTGTTTTTTCATTGAAACTTATCGCATTTTCAAACGCAATCTGTCCAATTTTAGCTGCATAAATATTTTTAAAACCAACCTGCTGAGAATACTCATCACCCTGTACTGCCGCACCAGCTGTCCAGCTAGGTGTAATGCCATAATCAAGATAAAAGCTGGCTAGTGGCTCGTCGTAATCATAATCTAGCTCACTACCTAAGCGTGAAGGAACGCCTAAATGAAACTCATATTCAAGTTGCCCTTGAGCAAAAAGATCTAAACCTGTCGTTACGTCAAAATCAACAAAACGCACAACTCCTGCTATATCAGTGATCCTCAAAGTAATATTATTGCTTCCTTCATTAAGGGGAATATCATCAAGAGAATATATACCTGCGGCTAAATTAAGTTTTTGTACTATCCGCTCGCCAACTAACACCTCTACAGAGGATGGACTCTCTAAGGTAAAGCTACGAGAAGCACTGGGTCTGATAGGTCTGTCAGAAACTAGCGAAAAATCATGTGAAAGCGACAAACCTAGTACCCGTGCTGTTGATTGAAAATAACTACCTGAGCTATAATTATCACCGACTGATATACGTAACCCACTAAGCGGTAGGTCATGTATTATACGAGTACCTAAGCGCCTAATATTTGATGAGGTAGGAGCTACTTCAGATAAATACTCCACTTCGTTTTCTAAAACCCAGCCTTCCCAGCTCACTACCATTTCAGAGCGAATAGCTAAGAGCTCATCTGTTGTGTCCTCGCCTTTATCTTGCTGATAAAAATAGCTTGAATAAGCATTAACAAATCCACTTAGTTTAGCGGGTTCCGATGCTGTTAAATTCCTTGAATCAGATTTTAAACTTAGCTGTTGAGGGCGAGTCAGTGTAAGAGGTACTGATATTTCTAAGCTAAAATCACTCATATCGAATGAAATATTATATCCAAATGACTCTAATGCTTTTGTATCAATGACATTCTTATTAACTTTAGACTCTAAAGAATCAAAATCTTCTGAAAATAAAAGTCGTTCGAATGACACTTTAATTTCACTCCATTTGAGTGATAAATTATCATTTGGGTCAACTGCAAGAGTTAATTTACCAATAGCATTTTTATTCAGTTCTGCTTCAACGCTGAGTTCGATGGTTCTTTTAGACGGGTTAATTTTTGAATAACATAATTGAGTAAAGCTCAATAAAAATATGCATAATAAAACTCGCATAACTAGCGAGCCAGCACTAAACGTAGATGATTTAAACTTCCTTCCTGTAAAGATTGTGGCATAGGGACTTTTATGACACTGGTGCTATGAGGAGCAAAAAAAACATCGTATCCGTTTGCTTTTAATTGATCTTTTAAAATTCGATCGCTCAGGGTTTTATTTTTAGTGATTTTTATTTCATAATCACTTAATCGTCCTGCCCCTTTTCCTTCATTTAATACTTCAGTGACGATAAAGCCATCCTCAACATGAGGCTCTTTTATAGTCAGTTTAGGAACTAATCGAGGTTGATCCAAATGAACAATTAAATTTATATTTAACAACATCGTAAGTTGTGACTGTTTATTTATAGACTGGTTTGCAATGGGCTGCTCAATCAAACTAACTTGATAGCTTTTATCTGTACTAGGAAGTTTTTTATCTAACCATCTAAATTGCAACTGCTGGCTTTGCCCTGGTTGCAAAAATAGCGATGGAGGAAAAACCCACAATGGAGAGTCATCTAAAGAAATTAATTTAGGCGTGCCTTGAGAAAAGTCAATTTCGTAAATTTGGATATCAAAAGCAATGTCTCTTGGTAACTGATTGTGAACCAAGCTAGAAGCGTTACTTGAACGACTATCAGGGGAGAAAGTAACCACCATAGGCGTTACTTCTACACCAAAGGTCGGTGCAATTACAATTACATATATAAGAAAGTAACTGCATATCCGCAGCATTAAAAATTGACCTCAAGATCACTGCTTGCTGCATTAAATTTTGTTGGAATTTTTATTGAGACCTCACGGCTAGATTTTGGTAATAAAATTTTTCCAGTCAGTGCTTTACTCAATTCAGCCCCTTCTAATAATAGCTCTTGATCACCGCCTTTAATAAGCCACTGTGCCTGCGATAAGCGAATATATTTATTGCCTGTATTTTCCAGAAGCACATTCCATGTTTCTGTATCTACTTGGCGTTTATTTTTAATTAATAATTTTGCCTCAGCACCTTTAGGCACCACATTAAATAAAGTCCTAAAGCTAACTGACATACCAACGCCTGACTGCCCCGCTTTCTCTAAATCAACAGATACCTGATCAATGGCTACACGGTACGCTTTCGAATTTTCTAATATTGGTTCCCCAATATATCGAACAATTACCGACTGACTTTTCCCGGACGGAATAATTGTAGTCATGGGAATAATTAAAAAGTCTTCTTCATTCGCTTTTAATGTTTCATCACCGTTAGGTGCAATTAGTAAATCAAAAGCTGATATCTCAATAGTTAAAGAACTATCTGAAGGGTTAGATATACGAATTGTTTGTTGTGATTGGCTACCTGATGATTCAAGCTCTGCGACCATTGGTTTAACTTGAAAAGCCAGTGTAGAATAAGAGCTGAGTAAAAGTATCATTAAAAAGATATAACGCATATAGAGTCCCTCCTGCTAAATTAAAAGGCAGTAATTACTGCCTTTTATTATGCTAATTAGTTAGCTGTTATTGCCAACATCAGCGTATCTGCATAAGTACCGGCATAAACGGGTGCTTGTGTTACAGTTAGTAAAATATTTCCAGCTACGCCACCTGCTGCAAGCGTTGGAGAACCAGCACGGCTTTGCGACTCAGATTTATCATTTTGGCCATTCTCAGCCGAAAGCGTAAAATCAAATGTCCCTGCAGTTAACTTGGCAGTGTAGCCGACACCACGATCTTCATGGTCAGCATTTTGCAAGTGCCCTTCAGATGTTGTTAATGACATTGTTGCACCATCAACATCATTACACTGCAAATCAAAGCCTACATTTTTAGTTGCACCATCTGATAATGTTTGAAAGAATTGTGTAGTGTTAATGTTGCTCACCCCACAAATCGATGACACTGCACCACCTACATTTAGATTTTCAGCAAATGCTGCGCCAGATGTTAGAGTTGCGATTGCTGATAACACGATTAACTTTTTCATTTTAATATTCCTTATCCATGTGACATATTTGTTTATATTTAATAGTTAGTGTTTTACCAAACTCCACCAGATACAACCGATGGTGTCATTTCTATGCGAAGCACATCCTGGTAACTTCCGGCATAAATTAAAGGCTCATCTAGTTTTAACTGTAATTTAGCTACGCTGTTAAATAAAATCTTATCAACATCAAAATTGTACATAGATTTGAGCTCAAGTGCTGTTGCAGAAACGTCGCTTGAAACCCCCTCTATTGACCAATTAATGTTATAAGCATTTATTTGAGTACTTTGCTGATGGCGCAGGCCACCATTTTCAGATTGCATTGATACTCGCATAGGTGAATTACAATTAATCACTAGCTTTGTACTCGCAAGGCCATCTGAAGAAAACTGAAGGTTGTTATTTTGAGTAGTAAAGCCGCACACTGGTGAAATATGACCTACCAGAGTTAAACTTACTTCATCGTTACTGTATGCATTCATTGCAAAGAAACATAATAAAAACCATATTACCTTCTTCATCCGCGCCATCTCCTTTGACCGACCTCGCTAAGACAGGACTGATACTATGATAAAATTGCAGTTTAGAAAGTTGTTATTTGCTTATGATTAGCTTTACTTATTGATAATTTCGACTATGTAACAATATAAAATATAAACATTTAAACTAAATAACTTATGTAAAACACTTATAATTAAATGTTAACAAATCTATATGGTAGTAAATACAATACTTACGGCTTGTAAGTTACATTAAGACGTTATAAACAAAAATCACCAGGCGTATATTTTATATCCAACCCCAGTACTAAACATTTTTAAACACAAACATTCGCACCTGATTAATTAAAAAACAAAATAATATTGACTAAAAATAAAATAAAAACCTTAAACAGTTCTGTTTATTAGATAAATACTCGTTATGCACTTATACTAATAAAGAAATCAACATTTAAATAACAAATAGGAACAACATATGAAAAAGCTATCTGTAGCAGTGGCTGTATGTGCAGTTTTAGCATCTAGCTATGCTAGTGCTGAGGTAAGAATTAATGGTTTTGCATCAATTGTCGGTGGTAAAAGTCTGGATAGTGACAGTACTTTGTACGGCTATGATGACGATATCTCTTTTAAAAATGAGAGTAAATTCGCTTTACAATTATCTGCAGACCTACATGAAAAGCTAACAGCTACGGCTCAAATTATTGCGCGTGGAGAGGATGACTTTGACGCTACATTCGAATGGGCATACATTACTTATGAATACAGCGATGAACTGCAATTTAGCGCTGGTAAAATGCGTGTTCCTTTTTACAAGTATTCTGATTTCTTGGATGTAGGTTATGCTTATCGCTGGGTACGTCCGCCAAAATCAGTATACGGTATCCCATTTTCAACTTATGAAGGAGTTAGTGTAGTTTACAGCTCTCAATTAGGTGATTGGGATTCTACGCTTCAAGGCTTTTATGGTGCATTCGATGGTGATATTGACGTATTTGGAACAGAATTACCTGCTGAATTAAATAATTTAGCCGGTATAAACTGGAGTCTATCATACGACTGGTTCAGTGCGCGAGCTGCATACATTGTGGCCGACACTAGCATTTCATCAGAGGATAGCGGCCTAATTGGTCTCGTAAGTGTATTGTCTGATAGTGGCTTAACTAATACTGCGAATGACCTAATCACTGAAGAAGATAAAACGAGTTTCGTTGGCGTTGGTTTTTCTGTTGATTATGAAAACTTTTTGTTTGATGCCGAATATACACAATTTGAGGTTGAAGACAGTATACTGCCAGAACAGTCACAGTATTACGCATCAGTTGGTTACCGTATTGACAGTGTAATTGTTCATTTTACTTATGAAGACAATGATGACAAACATGACTCATCACGTTTTAATACCATTGAGTCAATACCAACCTTAAACTCGGCTGTAAATGGTGCTCTTGAAGGTCTTCGTGCACAAAGTAACGTATACACAATTGGTGCACGTTATGATTTTCACCCTTCCGCTGCTTTCAAAATCGACTTTAGTCGTTTTGAAGATGATATAACCGATACAGAGACGGATGTTGTAGCTGTTGGTGTAGATCTTGTCTTTTAATTGGAGCTTATGATGAAAAAATTAATTTTAGTAAGTGCACTTTCATTGTGCTCAATTAATGTATTTGCAGAAGTTGCTGTGATTATTAATCCAAGCAATGCTAGCACAGTAGATGCTGACACAATAAAAAAGATTTATCTGGGAAAAAGTAAGTCATTTAGTAATGGCGATAAAGTTAATCCTATAAATCAAGATGGTACATCTGTAGCTGATGAATTTAACGACAAAGTAGTAGGTAAGTCTAGCAGTCAGTTAAATGCATATTGGTCAAAGCTTGTATTTACAGGTAAAGGCACCCCGCCTGAAAAACTAACAACTGACCAAGCTGTTATTGATTTTGTTGCTGCTAATAACGATGCTATTGGCTATGTTGATAGCGCTAAAGTGACCGATAAAGTAAAAGTAATTGCTACCTTTTAGCAGTGAAATTGATATAAAAACCACCTACAGGTTAATACTGATAGGTTAATAAATATTTAACTAATCAATAAACCGACCTTCTGGTTCGTTTATGAAGGCTTCTGAATTTATTCAGAGGCCTTTTTTTGCAGCCCACTACAACACTTTTTCTAGCCAATAGTTACGCATCCAATTCAGAAGACTTCTGTCAGCTGAGTGTTGCGAACTGTGCAATTAATATTATTAATTTAATTCAGACTATGTTTATTGAGAACTCAGGGAGTATCCCTAAATAAATAGAGTAATAGTAAGCTAAAGTAGAGCATCACATATTACTAATAAAGCGGGAGTGGACATATACTAGGTATGTCAAACCAGATATCCAAACAAAAAAGCCAGTCAGCGGTTAACTAACTGGCATCAACCCTAGGGTTGATTTTTATACTGGCTCAGTACTAAGCTTTACTCGATTCTAAACTTAGCGGTTGCATCTAATAGGTTATCAGATAGGTAATGTAGGTTTTTGGCTACGTCGCGTACAGCAAGTAGTGAGTCCATAGTATCTTCGAACGATACATGCATATTTGACACATTATCTACTACCATAGCTGCAACGGATGTTTGTTCTTCAGTTGCTGCTGCTATTTGCGAATTCATACCATTAATTTCTAACATTTGCTCTGCGATTTTCTCTATTGAAATACCTGTTTTTTCTGCGGCTGTAGCATTATCTGTTGCCATATCACGTGCTGAAGTCATAGCAGCTACAGATTCATTTGCGGCAGTCGTTAATGATCCCAATAGTTCACGTATTTCATTAGTAGAATGTGCAGTGCGAGAAGCCAGTTCACGAACCTCATCTGCCACTACAGCAAAGCCTCTTCCATGTTCACCTGCTCGTGCAGCTTCAATAGCAGCATTAAGAGCGAGTAAGTTTGTCTGATCTGCAATAGACGTAATTACATTCAAAATCTGCGATACATTTTTTGTATCGTCCGCAAGCTTATTAATAGTCCCTGCAGCTCGATTAATTTCATCACTGAGCGTACGAGAAGCGGTAACTGACATCTGTACTTGTGTACGACTTTGTTCAACTTCTTTCTCGGCCGTTTCAGCAGCGTGAGAAGCGTTAGCTGCAGATTCTGATATATCACCAACACTCTGTTTCATTTCTTCCATAGATTGCTTAACAATTTCAGCATCAGTGGTTTGCTTTGTTGTAGCACGCTCAGCTTGTTCCATACCTTGAACTAATCGTGTTGAGTTTTCCATTAAAGGCTCACATACAGCAATAACTTCAAGAACTGTTTCTCTTAGTAAGGAAATAAATGCGTTAAAATTAATAGAGACTTGGCCAATTTCGTCTTCTGAGTTAACAGATAGCTGTGTGCTTAAAGAACCATTGCCGCTTGCTAATAAACTAAGGTTGTTAGCTGCATCACTCGCAGATGAACCTATATTCTTAGCAATCCAAATAGCCATAAACAATAATAAAATTAATGAAATAATGGATACAGCTAACATTAGAGTTAATGCTTCATCAGAGCGCGCTTTAGTGTTGGCAACCAGTTCAAAAAAACGATTATCCGCTTTTTGTTGAGCGCCTTTAAAACTTTCTAAGACAGATCCATATAAACTTGTTTTAAGCTGCGCTTGTTGCTGAATCTTACTAAAATCAGCAGTACCGTTAACCATACCTGTAGCAATACTTGAGGATATTTTTTCATAATCTGACAACTCATTAATAATATCGTTATTAATGTAGGAGTTATTAAGTTGCGTTATTAAGGTAATATTAGACTCTAATGTTTGATATACCTCGTCTGCTTTAACTATAAGATCTTGCTCACCAAACGTAACCGCTTGGGTATAAAGTTCATCAAGTTTTTCTAAAAGCCCTACATTTTGCGACGTTATTTTTACAACTTTATACGATGAGTTACTCATTTCATCGAGAGAAACCTTATTATCATTCATAGCTAAATAGTTTATCAATACGATCACTATGAAAGCCACTACGGCAATGCATGTTATTGCATGTATTTTTTTTGTTATGCTTAGGTTTTGAAAAGAGAAGCCTGAAGCCATACTGTGCTACCTTATTTTATTGTCTATATCTATTATCGGCTTGATATCTATAAGTGTGAGCTAAATTTGTAATATTTCTAGTTTTTTCTAACAAATAGAAGAATTATTTAACAATAAACACACATCGCTCATAAAACAATCACAATAAATTACAGATACAAAAAAACCAGTAACATCACTGCTACTGGTTTCTAAATTTGGTGCGGATGGGGGGACTTGAACCCCCATGCCCTAAAGCACCACCCCCTCAAGGTGGCGTGTCTACCAATTCCACCACATCCGCATTTTTTAAGCTTTCGCTTAATTGTTAAACATGTGATTTATTTGAGGACTATAAATCGTTTAACGATAGCTTTACGCTAAATTAGTTTGGTACGTCAGAGCTTTGCTCTTTAGTAGATGTTACTGGAACATCTTCTTCAACAGGAACCACTGTTTCTACTGCTGGAGCTGCTTCTAGGTTTTCCCATTCGTCAGTCTTTTTAATTTGACCAGCAGTTAGGTTTCCTAACACAATGCTTAATACAAAAAATACCGTTGCTAAGCTTGTGGTTGTTTTTGTCATAAAGTTACCTGCACCTGACGAACCAAAAACTGTGCCTGATGCACCAGCGCCAAATGAAGAACCCATATCTGCGCCTTTACCTTGTTGAATTAAAACCATTCCAACTAGAGCCAAAGCCACAACTAAATAAACTACTAATAAAATTTCGTACATCTTATACAGTCCCTTTTGCACTGTTACAGATTGCAGTAAAAGATTCTGCTTTTAGACTTGCGCCGCCAATTAAGCCGCCATCTATATCTGTTTGTGCAAATAATAATTCGCTATTTTTTTCATTAACGCTACCACCATATAAGATGGTAAGCCCTTGTGCTAAATTGCTATCAAGTGATGCAATTTTGTCACGGATAAATTTATGAACAGTTTGTGCCTGCTCTGGCGATGCAGTCTTACCTGTGCCTATGGCCCAAACGGGCTCGTATGCTATCACAGAATCTTTCAGTGCTGCTACACCTAATTTCTCTATTACTGCATCAATTTGTGCAGCAACTACTTGTTCGGTTTGGCCGTTTTCTTGCTCACTTTCGCTCTCGCCTACACATAATATTGGTGTTAACCCAACTTGCTGTGCTCTAGCAAACTTTTCAGCGACTGTTGCATTACTTTCGTTATAAATACTGCGGCGTTCAGAATGACCAACGAGTACGTAAGTTGCACCTAAATCTTTTATAAGCTGCGCATCAACTTCACCAGTAAATGCGCCAGGTGTATTTTCAGAAACAGTTTGAGCTCCTGTAGAAACACCGCTAGCTACCATTGCTGGTACAAGTGGGAATGGAGGAAATAAAACAATGTCCATCTCTTGTGATTTTACATCGTTAATAGCGTCAGACATTTGTTTAACTAACTCTAAAGAGCCATTCATTTTCCAGTTGCCTGCGACCATCGCCTTGCGTATTGCCATTATCCACTCCACATTAGAAAGCGGGCGAGATATTAACTTTTCTCGCCCAAAGTTACAAGAGATTATTGTTATTAATCAGTTTGTTTGCTCATAGATTCTACAACAGCTGCAATTTTTTGAGCGCTGTCGATTACAATCCTTTCTTGCTCGGCTTCAACCATAACACGAACCACAGGTTCAGTGCCTGATTTGCGCAGTAAAACACGGCCTTTATCGCCTAAAGCAAGCTCTACTTCTGCAACAGCTGAAAGTACTTCAGGTGCTTTTGTAGGGTCAGTTCCAGCGGTATAACGCACATTAATCATCTTCATTGGATACTTGGTAAAACCAGCACCTAAGTCTTGCAATGTACGATTTTGCGCAACCATAGCAGCAAGTACTTGTAAGCTTGAAATAATACCATCACCCGTGCTAATTAAATCTAGATTTAGTACATGGCCAGAGCTTTCACCGCCAATTTTCCAGCCTTTTTGCTGTAGTAACTCCATAACATAGCGATCCCCTACTTTACTGCGAGCAAACTCGATACCTTTTGCTTTTAAAGCATTTTCAAGGCCCATGTTAGACATAACAGTGCCAACTACACCGCCACCCAAATTATCATCTTGGGCTGCTTGGCAAGCAATAATATAAACCAGATCATCACCATCAAATACACGGCCATTATGATCAACCATCATCACGCGGTCACCATCACCATCGTATGCAATACCTACGTCGGCTTTAAGTTCAAGCACTTTACGTTTAAGGGTATCTACGTGAGTAGCGCCACATTCATGGTTGATATTAACGCCGTTAGGCTCACACGCATGTGTTATTACTTCTGCGCCAAGTTCACGCATAACAGAAGGTGCAATATGATAAGTTGCGCCATTTGCACAATCGACAACAATTTTAAGACCTTCTAAAGACAGGCCTTGCGGGAACTGGCTCTTACAAAACTCTATATAGCGGCCATCCGCACTGACTAAACGCGATGCTTTGCCTAATTTATCTGAAGCAACACATGTCATTTGCTCATCAAGCATCGCTTCAATTTCAAGCTCTACTGCATCATCAAGCTTTAAGCCTTGACCATTGAAAAACTTAATACCGTTATCGTAATACGGATTATGTGAGGCACTAATTACAATACCTGCCTCAGCACGAAATGTTTGCGCTAAATAAGCAACGGCAGGTGTAGGCATAGGACCCAATAATACAACATCAATACCAGCAGCAATTAAACCAGCCTCAAGTGCGGTTTCAAGCATATAGCCCGAAATACGCGTATCTTTACCAATAATTACTTTTTTAGTACCACTTTGCGATAATACACGCCCAGCAGCCCAGCCTAGCTTCATTGCAAATTCAGGGTTTATTGGAGCAGCGCCTACAAGTCCACGCACGCCATCGGTGCCAAAATATTTTCTTTCTTTCATTGTGAAATTCCTTGTTCGCAGGCTTGATATACACCAAGTACATCTGCGGTTTCTTTTACGTCATGTACACGAATAATTTTTGCGCCATTTTGCGCTGCGATTAACGCACCCGCTAAGCTGCCCGCTAACCGTTCATTTGTATTTCTGTTTAATAAATTACCTATCATCGATTTACGAGATAATCCGGCCAATAATGGCAAACCTAATTTATTAAAATCATCAAACTTAGCCAATATTTGATAGTTATGACTAAGCGTTTTTCCAAATCCAAAACCTGGGTCTAGAATAAGTCGTTCAAACTTAATCCCAGCTGTTTCACATGCTTTAATACGTTCACTAAAAAACATACTTATATCTGCAAACAAATTATCGTAATGAGGTGACGATTGCATGCTCCGGGGCTGCCCTTGCATATGCATTAAACAAATTGCTACATCTTCATACTGCGCAACCGTTTCTAAGGCGTCTATTTCTTGCAAAGCTCTAACATCATTGACTATATCTGCCCCTGCAAGTATTGCTTGTTCCATTACTTGTGCTTTACTGGTATCAATTGAAATAACGCAATCACTGTGCTGACGTATCGCTTTAATAGCGGGGATTACTCGAGCAAGTTCATCTTCTAAGCTAACATCTGGCGCGCCTGGGCGAGTAGATTCTCCCCCTATATCTAAAATTGTCGCACCGTCATCTAATAATTGCATTGCGCGCTTTAGCGCTATTTTGGGATCTAAAAACTGCCCACCATCAGAAAATGAATCCGGCGTTACATTTAGTATTCCCATAATAACGGGCTTTTCAAGATTAAGCGTACGCCCTCTCGGAAGCTTTAATATGTTAGTCATTGCCAACCTTTATTCTTTTTCTAAATAGCTGATACAAAAAAGCCCCGAAGTTCGGGGCTTTCATTACTATTTTAACGATTATTCAGCTTTGTCATCAAGGTTTGTTTCATCTTTTTTTGATGAATCATCAGTCTTTTGATTTTCATCAGCAACTGGTTCTTGAGGTTCTTCCGCTTTTACCGGTTTAGCTTCATGACGGTCATGTGCATCACGCGGTTCACGTACTGGTTGGCGTGCCATTAAATCATCAATTTGCTTAGCATCAATAGTTTCGTATTTCATTAACGCATCTTTCATTGAGTGAAGAATATCAATATTTTCTTTTAATATTTCTTCTGCTCTTTGATAGTTACGATCTGAAAGTAATCGAACCTCTGCATCAATTACTTTTGCCGTGTCGTCCGACATGCTAGATGAACGACTACCGCCACCACCCATATACATTTCGTTCTGATCTTCAGCGTAAAGTAACGGACCTAGTTTTTCACTTAAACCCCAATGTGTAACCATTTTACGCGCTATATCTGTAGCTCGTTCAATGTCATTACTTGCACCCGTTGTTACTTTATCTGCGCCGTAAATAAGCGCTTCAGCAATACGGCCACCATAAAGGCTAGAAATCATTGATTCTAAAAGCTCTTTTGAATGACTAACACGATCTTGCTCAGGCAAGTACATTGTTACACCCAGCGCACGGCCACGTGGAATAATAGATACTTTATAAACTGGATCATGTTCTGGCACCATACGACCAACAATAGCATGGCCAGCTTCATGGTACGCTGTCATTGCTTTTTCTTGCTCGCTCATCACCATGGTCTTGCGCTCTGCGCCCATCATGATTTTATCTTTAGCAGCGTCAAATTCAGCCATACTTACAACACGTTTATTACCACGCGCTGCATAAAGTGCAGCTTCGTTTACTAAGTTAGCTAAATCCGCGCCAGAGAAACCTGGAGTACCACGTGCTATAAGAGCAGCTTCTACGTTATCGCCTAATGGCACTTTACGCATGTGTACTTTAAGTATTTGCTCACGACCACGAATATCAGGTAAACCTACTTCAACTTGACGGTCAAAACGACCTGGGCGAAGTAATGCAGGGTCTAGTACATCTGGTCGGTTAGTTGCTGCGATAACAATAATACCTTCGTTACCACCAAAACCATCCATTTCTACTAGCATTTGGTTAAGTGTTTGCTCACGTTCGTCGTTACCGCCGCCCATACCAGCACCACGTTTACGACCAACAGCGTCAATCTCATCTATAAAGATAATACAAGGCGCCGCTTTTTTAGCTTGCTCAAACATGTCTCGTACACGTGACGCACCAACACCCACAAACATTTCAACAAAATCTGAACCAGAAATTGTAAAAAATGGCACTTTAGCTTCACCAGCAACAGCCTTCGCAAGTAACGTTTTACCGGTACCTGGAGGACCAACCATTAGTACACCTTTAGGAATACTACCGCCAAGTTTTTGAAACTTAGAAGGATCTCGTAAAAAGTCTACCAGCTCAGTAACATCTTCTTTCGCTTCATCACAACCTGCAACATCAGCAAACGTTGTTTTAATTTGATCTTCACTCATTAAGCGAGCTTTACTCTTACCAAATGACATAGCGCCTTTACCGCCGCCGCCTTGCATTTGACGCATGAAGAATATCCATACACCTATAAGCAGTATCATCGGGAACCAAGAAATAAATATACTTGCTAAGAATGATTGTTCTTCAGGTTGTACACCCTTCACATTTACATCATTTTTAAGTAAATCATTTATTAAGTCTTCATCGTACATTGGCATCGTTGTTTGAAAACGCTCACCACTGCTCTTAGTACCAGTAATATTTCCTGTACCGCGGTCGATAATAACTTCTTGTAAAGAGCCACTGCGGACATCTTTTACAAATTGAGTGTAACTTGTTTGACGATCAACTTGCTCGCCGCCATTAAAGCTCTGAAAGACTGACATCAGCACAACTGCAATCACCAGCCATAGTATTAAATTTTTCGCCATATCGCTCAAGGGGTTAACCTCTTGTATCCAATTAATTTAAATTCAACTAAACGCCAAGCAACTGTACTACAGTTTGTATCCAGTCGCTACTATATATACTTCCCGAGAACGGGCACGTGAGGCATCAGGTTTGCGTATTTTCACTGCTTTAAAACTATTACGTACATCTTGCAAGTATTGATCAAAGCCTTCTCCTTGGAAAACTTTAACAATAAATGCGCCATTTTTCTTTAGTACTTGACTACACATATCCAGCGCAAGTTCTACCAAATACATACTACCCGCTTGATCTACTGAGTTATTGCCACTCATATTTGGTGCCATGTCAGAGAGTACCACATCAACATTTTTACCATCAATACGTTTTAACAACGCATTTAATACAGCCTCCTCACGAAAGTCACCTTGTAAGAAGTCAACACCCGCAAGTGAATCCATCGGCAATATATCACACGCGATCACTTGGCCTTTGTCACCTACTTTTTCAGCCAAATATTGAGACCAACTTCCTGGAGCCGCCCCTAAATCAACAACTGTCATACCTGGACGAAGTATTTTATCTCTATTTTGTACTTCATCTAATTTAAAAACCGCTCGGGAACGCCAGCCTTTTTTTTGCGCTTCTTGAACATATTTATCATCAAAATGTTCTTTCAGCCATCGCTGTGAACTGGCTGACTGTTTTTTATTTGTCATAAATTAACACGCAACTAATTAGTAATATTCTCTAGATGGCGTTAGAATACCCTTAATTCAAGCCATATTCAGCAAAATTTGTATAAACATGACATTATCAAACAAACAAAAGCAGTTTTTAAAAGGTCAGGCACATAGCCTTAAGCCTGTAGTTTTACTAGGTTCTAACGGTTTAACCGAAGGCGTAGTAGTAGAAATTCAAAGTGCATTAGAAATTCACGAATTAATCAAAGTTAAAGTTCCAACTGACGATCGTGAAACAAAAGCATTAATTTTTGAAGCAATCGTACGTGAAACTGGTGCGACTAAGCTACAAACGATAGGTCACACTATTGTGCTTTATCGTCAAAGCGTTGAGAAAAAAATACATTTACCGCGTAACTAATTATTCCTGTTAAAGGATTTAGTGCGTTTAAATTAAAAAAACCAGCTTAATGCTGGTTTTTTATTATTTAACATTTTAAATCAAAAACTCATTTTATGATGGGTTACATCATATTCGCTACCATTACTACTGCGCTTCTTATTCAATATAAAGTACTGAGAAAATTGTGTTTCACTCATTGCTGGCACTTTTTCATTCGAAAGTAGCTCGGCTAGTTGCGGTGTTGTATTACTGTGCCCAATAACAACAACTACACCTTTTAGTTTTAGTAACTCATTTTTTAAATCACTTAGCTTACCTGCGTTATACACATTTATTTTGGTATTAAAATGTGCCTGCAAAGGTGCGGCTGTTTGCAACGTGCGTTTATAGTTGCTGCTAAAAAGATGTATATTTTGATGTTCTTTAAACAACGTAACTAAATTATTTGCACGTGCCTTCCCCTCTTCTGAAAGCGCTGGATTTTTACCCGTTAACTTTTCGCTATGACGAAACAAATATATCTCATCAGGTGCTGCAAACACTAAACTACAATTGAATGACATGATTAAAAAAGTGATTGCTAATATTATTTTATTATTCATATTTTTTTACCTCGTTTGTATTCTAATAGCCTGTCGATAAATTCAGTCGTTAGCTCATTGATTACGCCGGTTTCAGCATTAACTATTAAGCTAAAACCAATATTTAAGTGAGGAAATACAATCACATCACTTCTATAACCTTGCACCCAGCCACTATGATAGTAAAGTGTTTCATCAGCATAGTTATAAACGCGCCAGCCTAATCCGTAATAGGCTTCATTGAGGTGTTTTTTCCATACCCTGCGATGCATTTCTTTTTTTGTATGTGTATAAGGGCGTGTTTGTTTTGCTAGAGTATCCAATGACAAAACATCAGGATATTGGCCCAGCTGCGCTCTTAACCAAATAGCCATATCACTTGCGCTAGCGTTCACACCAGCTGCAGGTCCCACTTTATAATAATTTTTTTTAAGCTTAGCGCTATACCAGCGTTTTTTACCCCGCACATGAGGTAGAGCATAATTATTGTCATGCACCATTTGTTCAAAACCTAAGCTCGCATCACTCATTTTTAATGGCTCAAAAATAGCTTCTCGTAACCACTGTCCGTAACTTTTATCGGTGCTTTGTAATATCACATCGCCTATAAGACTAAACATAACGTTTTGATAGCCATAACATTCGCCGGGTTTGCAAATTGGTTTGACGCTAAGCAGCTTTTCAACAATACCTGGGTAATCCATACGAGATTCAATTAAATTGTCGTATGCATTAGGAACTAATCCACTTGAATGGCTTAAAAGATGAAACACCTTTAAATCATCTTGATAAACAGTCCCTTTAAAATCAGTTATGTATTCGCTAACAGGCTTATCTAATTCCAGTAGGCCGTTAGCAGCCAATTTAGCTGATAACGAGCCTGCAAATGTCTTCGAAACAGACGCGAGTCTAAACCGAGTATGCTTATTAACTTTTTGTCCATTTCGTGATTTAGTTACGCCCATGGTGTGGATGTAGTCTGAATTGTTTATATTTACAATCGAAAGCGCTGCACCGGGTATACCTTTACTTTTTAATTTTTTTTGTGCGTAACGGCCGTACTTTTTTACAAATGCATCCCAATCAGGATCCGCTTTTGCTGCAAAACCCACAGAACTAAACAGCAAACACAAAGCAGATAGGCAATACGATAAAGAGTTGAGATACTTCATTTTTTATAAAATTTATCTTTTTAACTACATCTGCGCAGATAATATCATGAAGTTTTGTTTGTACTAACGTACAATACGACGATTATTTGGTTTTAAGCGAGTGTTTAGTACTTATGCGTTTTTTAGTTGTGTCACTTTTTATTTTATTATCAACTGGTTGTGCTATTACAAAGCAACCGGCCGAACCACTGGCTATGCCATTAAAGCCAACATTAAAAAGTCAGACCTATCAACTTGAGTACACTACAGAGCACTCATCTCCAAAAGTTAAATCGGTTCAACTTCCTGCACATAAAGTAGTTAGAAACCAAACAGTAAAAATCATTACCGATAAGGCAAGCGTAACCGATAAACTTCTATCGCAAATTAGCCAAGCACTGAACGATAAACAACTAAAAGTAACAACTAAAAATAACAGTGACTACACACTGACTATTCAGCAACTCGATTTAACTTTCACAGATGATACTAAGTACGCAATAAAGCAACCAGAGAAGCCATTTACTTTATATTCAAATGTTGCCCAGCAATACCCAACACAACAGTGCGCTGCAATATTTGCACAAGTTAGTATGCGTCTCACGCACAAGTCATCGGGTGATGTTGTTTGGTTTGCTAAATCTTCAATCGACAGTGCAAGTTTTCATCGTGAACCACTAATTTACAATTTCACCGAAGAGCAAAAAATAACAAATGAGCTTGAGGTTGTCGCTTTTATTCATCAGCAAAACACTGACGAGGCCCGAATTGAAAGACTTGGCAAAGATATTCAAATACCTCAGTACAAAACGTTGTCAAAACTATCTAGCCTTACCAAACTTAGCGGTCCATGTAATAGAACAGAAGTAAGTGCATTAACACCTATGATGCAGTTTTACTTGAGTAGTATATTAATCGATAAAATTAAAGTTCAGTAAATTAGGGTCTGTTGATCTTTACGGATTAAAATTTGTTCAAACTAGGGGCTATTTAATCGCGGCGCGAGATTTGTAACCTAGTGGGCTAAGTCAAAACCGAGCAACAAAGAGTAAATAGCCCCTAGGAAGAACCCTTTGGGCAGCGCCTGTTTGGCATTAATGCTACGTTATCGCCCATTTATGGGGAATAGCCACACTGCATAGGCTCTGCCTTACCTAAATACCAAACAGACTGCTGCAAATTTAACCTTGAAAGATCAACAGACCTAACACTTACTACATTTTTTTACAGATTAAAGGAACGAATTAACAATATACTACGCTTAATAACAAATAATAATTAGGCCCTAAGGGATGAGAAACGCTTTGCTTAACCATACTTTACTGAGCATAACACTGCTTTTTTGCTGCATTTTTAGCACGTCGAGTATGGCAAGTAACCGCTATTATGCAGATAATACGTTAGAGCCAACCCAAGGCTTTGCGTGGGATTGGAGTGCTGGTGCGGGCTTTTATATTGAAGATTCTTACCTTGTCGGCATTGAGTCTTACGATAAAGGCGTTGAGCTCGACTTAAGTCTTGCTGTTTCCTACGATAAATTTTACCTTGATTTCGATCACAATCAACTCAGTGGCGGCCTTGTAATAGGCTACAGTCTTATAGATAAATTTGATTGGGGCCTAGATATATTAGGCACAAATACTCAAGCTGGATTTGACGAAAAAGGCCTCGGATTCTATAACCATGGTGTTATAAAAGAACTCCAAGGTATAAAAAAACGTAATTACGACTTTGACGTCGGCCTTCGACTTTCTCGTCGATTTGAAAATTCTCAATTCTCTTTTGAATACCTTCATGATGTATCTGGCGCGCACAATGGCTGGGTTATAAACAGCTTTTTTAGTCACATTTTACCATGGCGAAACTGGGAGTTTAGATCTGGTGTTGGTTTAAGCGCCTACTCTGCTGACTTTACCAATTATTACTTTGGCATTGATAGCGATGAAGCCACCAGCCTTCGCCCGATTTATAGCAGCAATGCCAGTACTAGTATTATTTTTGAGTTCCATGCTGAGTACCCAATAAGCCAAGATTGGGTGTTTTTATCCGGCTGGCTTACCACATGGTTTTCAAAAGAGATTGACGACAGTCCAATTATTTCCCAAGGATATCAACACAAAGCCAAGGTAGGCCTACGTTATGTATTTTAGATGGATCTGTGTATTACTGATCTTCCCCAGTACTTTTACTGTTAAAGCTCAGGAACCTCCTGAAGCACTTATAGCAGTTCCAGACACCTGCGTTGCATTGCGCGAAGGGCGAAATTGCTACGCTGACGTAACGCTAACGTGGGAGCAACCTATCATTGGTAATTACTGCCTACGTGACGCCACCTCAAAGTACATAATGCAATGTTGGCTCAAGCAACAGAGCGGTACCTTTAATTATGCATTTGATTCACAGCAAAGTATTTCATTTGAACTATTTGACAGCAATACCTCTAAAATAATTAGTATTGCCGAAGTAAAGCTTCAATGGGTATATCAAAACAGGCAAAAAAAGCGCCGCTGGCGACTATTTTAATACCAATCGCATTAAGGATATTTTCATGGATAACTATGGCACTATTTTACTCGTTGAAGACGATGTATCACTTGCTCAATGGGTTGCTGAATACTTAACAGAGCAAGGCTACACAACGCATGTTTGTCACAGAGGTGACGAAGTAATTAGCCAAGTCAAAACGTTAAATCCAAATATCGTGCTCCTTGATATTATGCTTCCAGGGCAAGATGGTATAAGCGTGTGTAGAGAACTTCGTAGTTTTTATAATTCGCCCATCATAATGCTCACCGCACGCGATGAAGAAATGGATGAGGTCATTGGTCTAGAAGTAGGTGCAAGCGACTACATAATGAAACCTGTGCGCCCTCGTGCATTGCTAGCGCGTATAAAAGCAGCCCTTCGCCAAAACAATGAGCCAAATACCCCACACGTTAACGAGAGTGTTATTAATGTTGGTACGCTTAGTATTGATACCGAATCTAGAAATGTAAAACTCAACAAGCAAGACGTAAACATATCAAGTGCTGAGTATTTACTGCTTCATTACCTTGCGAGCAATGCAGGCCAAGTGGTCTCGCGTGACGCTGTATTTAAAGCAACCAAAGGCAGAGAATACGATGGGCTTGATAGAAGTGTTGATGTACTTATTTCTGCACTTCGTAAAAAGTTTAATGATGATCCACAAAACCCTGAAAAAATTAAAACTATTTGGGGCCGTGGATATTTACTTGTTTCTACTGCGTGGTAATAAAGTGATGAATAAATAAATGAAAAAGTTTTATATATCGCTTTTAGGCAGTGCACTTTTATCTATTGTGGTATTGGGCTGGCTTATTGATGCTTTTAGTCAACAAGCGCATACCCCACAGGATGAATTTAGTCAGCAAAGTAAAATGATTATGGGTTTTAGCAAGCAATTAGCTAACATACCCACATCTGAGCGCAGCGATTATGTAAAACAACTGGCGCTAGAATTTGATGTTTTAATTGATTATAAACCTAATGAATCACTTGCTTTACCGCCTTCTTTATTATTACAAATGCATACGCCGGGTGGGCTGATTTTAGAAGATCAGCAAGGCTTTTATATGCTTTATAGCAGCGCTGTTTTAAATCCTTTTCACTTATCAATGCGTTTAGATAAAATTTTTGATAGCGAGCAACATAACGACATTATATTAACCTTACTCTTTTACGCAGGCTTATGTGTATTTATGGGGTTTATTATTGCGCCCTTAGCTAAACGATTAACCGTGTTAAATGAAGCCGCTAAAAAGTTTGCCTCTGGTAATGTTCAAGCCCGAATAAAAGTATCGCATTTTACTTACATAAAAGACGTAGAGCTTACCTTTAACCGCATGGCCAGCCAAATAGAGAAACTTGTCGCTGAAAATAAACTAATGGCTTCAAGTTTATCTCATGATATACGCACCCCTATCGCGTGCCTGCGATTTGGTTTAGATGCGGCATTAGATAGCCATGATGAGCAAAAAGTAAAACAGTATTTAACCCGTATGGAAAATGATTTAGACCATATGGAATCGATGCTTAGTAGCTATTTAGCTTTTGCTACTTTAGAACAAAATGCTAATAAGCTGACCTATTCATCAACAAACATTAAGTCCTACCTTGAAGATATTTTAGTTCAACTTGCACCAAAACTTGAAATGCAAATGCTTAACGTACAGCTCAATAGTACAGATAAAATAATAAATGCAGATCTTCACTGGCTTGCTCGCGCAATTACTAACTTATTAACTAACGCATGTGATTTTGCAAGCCAACATATTTACCTGAGCGCAAAGTTACACGAGCAACAGCTTATAATAACGGTAGAAGATGACGGCCCGGGTATCGCTCGAGAAAATTTTAGTAATGTATTTAGCCCATTTTTTAGGGAAGAAGATCACCGTAACAGAGCTGATAAAAGTTACGGCCTTGGTCTAGCTATTGTTGAAAAAGTAGCCGACTGGCATCATGGCAGTGTTAAAGTAAGTAAAAGTACCCAGCTAGGTGGTGCGTGTTTTACTTTCACTATTGCACAGCATCATAATTCGTAAAGCAATAGTTACAGACTGTAATTAACAATTATTAAACAAAATCAACTCGTTATTTTAAACGACTCGATAACAACAATTAAAATCGATGGTTATAACACACACTTTACTTATTAAATTGTGCTAGATCAGCAAATAAGCACTTTTTATTTTTTAACATTTCCAGTAGATTGTCACCGCCGTCACACAATAGAGAAGTACAATAATATGAGCGCAGTTAGAGGCGAGTTCAGCTCTCGCTTTGGTTTTATTATGGCCGCCGCGGGTTCTGCCGTTGGTTTGGGCAATATTTGGGGATTCCCTACACAAACAGCAAGTAATGGCGGTGCTGCATTTTTAGTCGCATATTTAGTGCTTGCGTTCTTTTTAGCCTACCCCGCTTTAATGGCTGAACTTATGATTGGTCGTCATGGCCAAGCAAATGCGGTTTCATCACTTCAAAAAATATCTAATAAGCCATGGCAAAAACACTTTGCCTTTATTGTTGGTTTTGGCGGTATTTTATGTGCTGGCTTTATATTAAGTTTTTACGCCATTGTTGCTGGTTGGATGCTCAGCGCTACAGCTGAACCCATAGCCACTTTAGTTGGTGCCAACACAGCATCTACATGGTTAAGCGAGCAATCACTTACCCGAAACATTATATTCACTCTCGTCTTTATCGTACTAACTGTCGCTATTATCAGTAGAGGCGTTGAGAACGGTATTGAAAAATGGTCAAAACGTTTAATGCCCGCTCTTTTGGGGATTTTATTTGCACTTATTGCTTATGTAATGACCCAAGATGGCGCAATGGAAGGTTTAAAGGCTTACTTAGTTCCTGATTTTTCGTCTATTTTTGACGCAAAACTATTAGTTAGCGCACTAGGACAAGCTTTTTTCTCTTTATCGCTAGGTACTAGCGTAATGATTATTTACGGCTCGTACATCAGCAAAAAAGAAAATCTTGTTTCTTTAGGTGCCTATGTAACCCTTATTGATGTATTTATAGCCTTTGTAGCGGGTTTACTGATTATTCCGGCTATGTATGTAGCGCAAGCTCAAGGCGTTGAAATATTCTCGGCCTCAACAGGTAAATTACTCTCTGAAGATACGTTAGTATTTCAGGTACTCCCTGCTTTATTTGATGGAATGGGCGAAGTTGGCTTATTTGTGGGCTTTTCATTTTTTGCGTTAATGAGTATTGCCGCTTTAACGTCATCTATTTCAATGTTAGAGGCGCCAGTATCATACACTGTAGAACGCTTTGGGATGAAACGCGTTCAGGCAACCTGGTTGATTGGAGCTTTAATTGCTATCGTTAGCATTATAATTGTGTGTAACCTTAGCAGCTTATTTGGCTTAGTGATTACTTTAACTACAAAAGTAGCTCAACCTTTGCTTGGCCTGATGTGTTGTATATTTGTAGGCTGGATTTGGTACAGAAGCTCATTACTTAAAGCAATTAAAGAAGGTAATCCTGAGGTCCATAACACATTGTTTTGGAAAATATGGCCTTGGTATACCAAGTTTGTGTGTCCACTTGCTATTGGTATGGTGTTTTTACACTCACTCTTGAGCTAAATAATACCTTAACCTTAAAATAGTCTTAAATTAAAATAGCCCACATTAGTGGGCTTTTTTATAGCTGCTTAAATTGGATTTATTTAGTGAGTTTTAAAATCATATCTTGATGAGGTATACCGTCTTCTAAATATTCACTTTTATAATCCTCAAAGCCAAAAGAGCGGTAAAAATCAAGTAAGTAAGTTTGTGCACCTATATAAATATCTCGCTCAGGCCATTGTGCTTTGCAGCAGTCTATAGCTTTAGTAATAAGTAAAGTAGCATACCCATTACCACGCGCTCCTTCACTCACTAGCACGCGACCTATTGCGCTGTATTGCTCACTTTTGTCATAACAACGCGCATAAGTTTGTAGTTGCTCATTATCCAATGTATATAAATGCTGTGTATTTGAAGCAATATCTACATCATCAAGTTCAGGGTAAGGACATTTTTGCTCTACAACAAACACATCAACCCGCCCACGCATAATAGTAAAAAGAGTCTGTGTATCAAGAGCGTCAAACTGCTCACATTTAAACTGCATATTAAATCCTATAAGCAAAAAACCCAGCTTAGGCTGGGTTTATTAAAATCACTCGCTAGCTTAGTTAGCTTATACTAAGTAAATAAGCGCTCTAGCTGATCACACAACTGCGATAGATTCACATGATCGTGCTCTATGGTCAAATCTACATAACCATCGCCTTTAAAGGCTCTGTCTAGCTCTATAAGCACATGTGTTTTATGTGCCTCTGGTACAAACGATAATTCAATCTCCTGAATGCCAAATAAGCTGCGGCTATTAGGTTTATACTCAAGTTCTTGGTAACACCCAGATAATGACTGAAAAGTTGAAGCCCGTAAGTGACCTTTTTCTACGTCAGCTTTCATTAAACTAAAACCTAACTTTTCCATCGCTTGCATACACGTTTTAACCGCTTCATTAGGGTAAATGTGTAAATGATCTTTATCTGTTGGGTCAAGTGCTAAGTCTATATCTAGGCCTGTTTCTAGCCATACATGTGATTGATTATAACCTGCATTAATTTCTGTAATAGGTGTTTCAGAATGAAGACGTGCTTCAAAAGGGATGTTTTTAACTTCGCCTGGCTCAATTGTACCAATATCTGTAATTCGCCATTGCTCAATTACATGATTAGTAAAATAATCGCCATCATCACCCGCAACTTTAACACGAGTCATTAATAATAAATCTAAGCCAGCGATATCTTGGCTAACATCCCCTGCTGTGATAACTATTTGTGCGTTAAAAAGTTGACCTGGTTGTAGGTGTTCAGTTTCTAAAATAGTGTCTACTTTTGCAGCACCAATACCTACCGACGCTAAAATCTTTTTAAACATATCTCTCTCCTTAAGCTGAGCTGCTCTATTATTTGCTCTGGCTTAAACTTCTTCGTTATCGCATCTTAACCATATTTAAAAGCTAATGTCAGTGAAAAAATGTTATTTACATACTATTTACGATTAAATAAGTGTTTAATGCGCATTTTTCATACGCAGCAAGGCAAGTAATTGATTAGACGCGTTCATTTTTAGGTCTATTATATTTTCAATGGCATAAATTTTTCGTTACACTGCAACACCAAATGAAGTGATATTAAGAATTATGGAACTAATCTATTTTGCTGCCGCGTTTGTTTGTGGTTTTGCCGTTTATCAATTAAAACTACCTCCTCTTATTGGATTTTTATTAGCAGGCTTTGCTTTAAATTTATCGGGATATAAAAGTACAGAGTTGCTCGATACAATTGCAGCCCTTGGCGTTACCCTTCTTCTTTTTAGTATTGGCTTGAAACTTAAAGTTAACAGTTTAATTAAACCTCAAGTTTGGGCACCTGCAACATTGCATATCATTTTTAGCAGTGCGTTATTTAGTGGCTTTATGCTGTTACTTGGCGTATTCGCTATTCCACTATTTGTTGATTTAAGTTGGCAAAGTGCTTTATTAGTTGGGTTTGCGCTTAGCTTTTCAAGTACTGTATTTGCAGTGAAAGTGCTTGAAGAACGCGGGGAAATGGCAAGCTTACACGGTAAAATAGCCATTGGTATATTGGTAATGCAAGATATCTTTGCTGTTATCTTTTTAGCTATTAGCACCGGCAAAGTCCCAAATTTATGGGCAATTGCACTAATAATTGCTTTGCCTTTATTACGACCTGTAATGTATGGCGTATTGAACCGATCTAAACATGGTGAACTATTACCATTGTTTGGTTTTTTCTTTGCTCTAGTTGCTGGTTATCATGCATTTGAATTTGCAGGCCTAAAAGGCGATTTAGGTGCATTAATAATAGGAATGATGTTTGCCCCTCACAAAAAGGCAGGCGAGCTATCAAAATCCCTGCTTAATTTAAAGGACATATTGCTAGTTGGCTTCTTCTTAAGTATTGGTTTGAGCGCAGAGCTAACCACTAACTCCTTGATTGTTGCTATTATACTTATTTTAGTATTACCCGTTAAAATAGCGCTTTATTATGTGTTCACTAATATATTTAAACTACGCGCGCGTACATCATTACTTACTGCTTTTAGCTTATCTAACTACAGTGAGTTTGGTTTAATTGTATGTGCAGTGGCTGCAACTACAGGCATGATCACCTCTGAATGGCTAGCTGTAATGGCAATTGCTGTTTCTATTACCTTTATAATTGCCTCCCCATTAAATAAACGTTCAAACGAGTTGTACGTCAAAATTGAGCACTGGTTATTAAAGTTCGAAAGCAAAACTCGTTTAGCTGAAGAGCTACCTGTTAACCTTAACGATACTAGAATAGTCATTTTTGGTATGGGACGTATTGGTACTGGTGCTTATGAGACTATCAACGCGACTCACCCAAATGTTGTTGCAGGTATAGATATAAAACCTGAGGTGGTAGATAAGCACGTTAACAGAGGCCGCAACGTCTTAATTGCTGATGCAACCGACCCTGACTTTTGGCAACGAGTAAATCACTCACAAGTAGAAATGGTTATGCTTGCAATGCCAAAGCATATGCAAAATATCTTTGCTCTAGAGCAGCTACAAGCCTCTGGTTATAAAGGCCAAGTAACAGCTATTGCAAACTACCCTGATCAACAAAAAGAACTAGAAGAAATGGGTGTTCATTCTACTTATAACTTTTACCTAGAAGCCGGTAGTGGTTTTGCAGAGCACGTTAAACAAGAGCTATTTAACGAATAATTACTTTTTATAACGTCTATAAATAACAAGGCCTTAATTAGTTAAGGCTTTGTTATTAGTTTTTAAATAAAAAGCAATTCTATTTACATTCCTTTACAAGCCAATTCACCACAACAATGAAAAACAGGTAGACTAACTGTGTTGGTTAAATAAGAACCCATGTTCTAATAATAACTTAATTAGATCCCAGCTAATTAAAGTTCAACTAGGTTTATATCAATCAACATAAAATTATTAAATCAGAGGGCCTACTCCCTCGCAAAATAGGCTGTTTCTTGCCCGTCACAGCCTATTTTATATCTCTAAAATCCCTTACACTTACGCATACTTTAAATACATAAGTAGTTTTTATGGATCCAAAACAACTAAAAATAGCTATTAATACCATAATGCCGTTTGGAAAATATGCAGGACGGCCATTGCTTTTACTGCCAGAGCCTTATTTAGTCTGGTTTAATCAGCAAGGGTTTCCTGACTCAAAACTAGGTAGTCAACTTGCGATGATGTATGAGGTAAAACTAAATGGCCTTGAGCAAATGTTAATGCCATTACTTGAAAAAAATAAAAATAGTTGAGAACTTTTTTAAGTACTTGCGGTCTATTGTATTGCTACTTGTTGATTTTGGTTTTTAACCACAAAAAAAGCGCCTCTAGGCGCTTTTTTTATGTCTTTAATTTGAGGGGTAAATATACAATAAATTTAGCACCACCTAAGCTTGAGCTTTCTGCTTTACACTCTCCTTGGTGCCACGACACAATTTTAGCAACTATAGCGAGTCCTAAACCAAAACCACCGGTATCCTTGCCTCTACTTTTATCTAGTCGAGTAAAAGGTTTAAATACATTTTCTCGCTCAGCGGGAGCTATCCCCTCACCATCATCTTCAACAATCAATACGATGTGTTTTGTCTCTTGTAGCAATGAAATTTTAACTTGTTTATGAGTGTATTTGAGCGCATTGCCAATTAAATTTTGAAATACTCGCGCCATAAAGTGACTATCACAGTAATAACTTAAATGCTCAGGGAGGTTTACGGAGAGCGTTGTTCGGGCTTCAAAGTTTAGCTTTTCAACAGTTGTTTTTACCAGCCCAGCTAAGTCACAGTTTATTGGCTGTAAACTAGGTTGTTGAGAGTCTAATCGCGCGTATTCGAGCATTTCAGAAACTAGTGACTCAAGCTCGCTAATGTCTGTTTGCATGTTTGTTAAGTATTTCTCACCTTTTTCGTCAAGCATTTGTTCTTGCAGCATTACAATTGCAAACTTTAAACGTGCTAGTGGTGTTCTAAACTCATGCGACACCGATGAGGTAAGTTCTTGCTGCGCACTAAGTAAAAACTCAATACGTTGCTGCATTACCTTTAATGTATCAGTAATAGGTAAAAAGAAAGACTTAGAAGAGTCGTTTAGTTGAAAGTCTTGCAAACCCTCTACCGCTTCACACGCTTTACGTAGCTTTGCAAAGTCGCGCCATAGTAAAAAGCTCCACAGCCCAACAGGTATACCTACAATAATAAGTAGTAATAAATACGGCCAAACAGAAGATGATTCCTGCGTTAATACACCTACCGGTCCTACTTGAAGTAATGAATCATTACCGAGATCTACATACCAAACAATGCGTTGTTGCTTATCGTATAAGTATAAGTAGTGGTTTTGGTTGAGCTGCGATTGTTGTTTTTGAGGGAGTATTAAATCACGTCGTTCAATCACTTTACTTTCAAAGTTGTGCTTTAATTTTTTAAGACCATTTGGAGTTTGTGAGAGCAACCAGAGTGATTGCCCAAACTCATCATCTAAGAAGACCTGTTGTTGCGACTCTTCGTAAGGCCACAATTGCTCTATAACACCGCTTACTACAAACAAAGAAACGATGATATATAAATATAAGCTGGTAAACAGTTTTCCCATTAAAGCCGACTAACCTTAAATAGTTCTAAAGATCCCATGCATCAGAAACAAATAAGTAGCCTTGTCCCCATACAGTTTTTATACGATATGGCTTATCGCTGTTGTCGCCTAATTTTTTACGAATTCGTGATACGCGTACATCCACAGTTCTATCAAGTCCATCGTATTGGCGGCCAATCATATGCTGGTGCACATGTTCTCGACTTAGTACTTCACCCGCATTTGACGCTAATAGCCATAGTAACTCAAACTCGTGCGAAGTTAATACAATCTCCGAATCACTTAGTTTTACAATACGACTTGTTTTATCAATGACTAAATCACCAAACTGGAGCTCTTCGCTTGATTTTACCATGGGTTGTCCACGACGCAGTAATGCATTAATTCGCGCTAGTAATACACGTGGCTCTGCTGGTTTTATTACATAATCATCAGCGCCAAGCTCTAAGCCAAGTACTTGGTCGAAATCTTCACCTTTAGCAGTCAACATTAAAATTGGTAGAGTAAATTTATCTCTTACTTGGCGGCAAACGCTAAAGCCATCTTTACCTGGCAGCATAACGTCTAAAATCATTAAATCGGGTGTATTGTTTTCTAAGTAATTAAACACTTCGTCACCACGGTCTAATACTTCGACTTCAAGGCCATTATGTTCAAGGTAATCTTTTGTTAGTTGTTGTAAACCGAGATCATCTTCAACAAGTAAAATTTTTGGCATTAGTTGCTCCTAAATTAAAAAAAGCTCCACGGAGAGCGAAGCCTACGCCTATTTTTTTTAGCATGGGCGCTTTGTACTTCAACCTGTGTTTTTGCTATTAACACACCCGTATGAGGATTGATTAAGGAGTATATGGTCTCCACCTGAACACGCGCTTTATAATTAAATTGCCCAGAAAGTTGTTGCTCCCAGCATTGAAGCCGTTGCTCTTGCTGATACAAACAGACATCACTGTAGGCGTTTAATTGCCATTTAAATTGTAAATCAAGATCGCAAAAACCCTGCTGTTCAGAGACAACGCAGACTTTTGGAGAAACGCTAAAAAAAGGGGTTTGTGCCACACTAAAACCACTAAAAAAAGTGGTAATAAAGACAACTAATATTAAATACTTCATATTAAAAAGTACGATCGAATCCTATAAATGCAGTCATTGAATAAGTACGTTCGAAGAGCGGACTGCCATCCATAGCCGAATAGTCGTAATATGCTACATGAAAACGAAGAGAGTCAGCCTTACTCAGTGGCCAACGGGCGTCGATTTTAGCATAAGGTTGCCAACTACTACCAACGTCTATTTTGCCAAATTGAGTTTCACCCTCATTAAGTCCATAAAAATAGCTATTTAGTTCCGCAGATTTATAGTTTATTCCAAGTGTTGGCTTTATTTTGAGCTTTCCTATCACAGTATGATACTGCCACTGTAATGCTGCGCGTACACCTCGATAAACATCGGTTATATCATGCAGAGCCTGAACCGAAAAAACATGGTCTTCATTTACATAGTGATATGCAATACCCGCATCCAGTGCAATTTGCCGTTTATGTAAATTATCAATATTAACATAGCGAGAGGACGAGGCTTCATCTTGCATTACGAACTGATTGTTGAGGGCACTACTTTGTAGTGTAAATACATTTTTAGGGTGCCAGTCTATAAAAAAGCGAGACTCAGAGTTGAGTTCACCAACTAGATTAAAGTGATGCTTAGGGGTTTGCAAAAATGAATAACCAAGACGGCCATTATCAAAAAACCATTGCTCTGCATAAAACGCAACTTGAGGAATAAGCACGAGCGGAATATTATCTCCACCATGCAAAGGGTTGGTTATAACTCCAGCCCCCACGCTTAAACTCAAATGCAGACGATCGGTTGTTATATCTTGCTCTGTATAATCATCAGCATGCTTGCTTGCCTGTGTTGCTTGCACCGAAAGGCAAACAAACAAAGTGCTAAAACATAGAGCTGTTAATAATGAGAAGGCATACCGCATCAGCGTAAATCAAAGTATCAAAATAAGTGAGTTCCCCATACTAGCAAGGTCTTTTTAAACTAGCTCTAGCTGGTTACAATTATTCACAATTTGTATACAAAAATGTTAACTTTATGCTTTTCGGACTATTTATCTTTCAAGGTAGTTGTGTCTAAGGACTATATTTTGAGTTGCTTGTGTAATTTTTGACTAATAGTACTTTAAGATCCTTTGAAAATGAGGCACTACGTAGCAAATGCAATTATTCAAATAAAAAATTACTAAGAGCTAACTCGCTAAAGCTCTATTGGGTTTTACCTGCTTGTTTACCAAAACTGAAGTTGGATTAAATCGCCCTAAATTGAGCGGCTTTAACCCAAATAAATCAGAAACCTCTGGCACTTATTAAATATCAGGGGCTATTTCTATACGATTTCGTCCATGTGTTTTGGCAATGTATAAGGCTCTATCTGCACGCTCAACTAAAACAGAACTATTTGTAAATGGCCGTAAAATTGCTAAGCCAAAACTTGCTGAAATAGCACGTTTTGCAGTTACATCATGCTTTTTACGAATCGCCAATTTTGCTATTGCTAAACGAATACAATCTGCAAATGCTATTATATCGTTAATAGTGTCAAAGTAGGCTGTTATGCAAAACTCCTCGCCACCATATCTATACACATTTGCAGCTTCAGTTGTATTTTCTCTCACTTTTTTAGCAACTAGCCTAAGGACTTCATCACCCTTTTGATGGCCAAAATCATCGTTAAAGCGCTTAAAATGATCAATATCAAACATAATGAGTACGGCAAGAGAGTCTTCTTGCGCTTGCTCTGAGTATTCGAGGCAAAAGTTTACAATATCAGAATCAAACTTACCTCGATTATAAAAACCCGTAAGCGTGTCGGTATCGGCTGCTTCCTTTGAAATATTGAGTGCTTCTTTTAAATCTTTTATTTCATTGTAGGCAACGGCTAATTTAGTCTGAAACTCCCGAGCATAATCTTGCATTGCAATAGAATCGTCGGTTAAACGCTCAACACAACCTAGTATCTCATTGTAAGAGTTTACATCAACAAGCATATTTAATTCATTTTGTGAGTCGACTAAACTCGTCGTAAAGCTTTTAGAGTGATCAAGCGTTGTGCTTATATCTTGCTGAACTTGCTCCATAGTTGTATGAAATTTTTCAGTCATTTCTTGAAAAAAAACGAGATCGTCTTGCGTTAAATATTTATCAAAAATTTCTTTTGCTTTGTCTTGTGAACATGTTTGTTGCAGAGCAATAACATGGTCTAACTCAGCATTTAATGAAGGTTTGTTTCCTTGAATATAACAGTACCAAATTGCATAGTTGATGGGTGTAACCGGCATTCGGTATTTTACCATCAAAGGAATCGCCTTTTTTAGGCATTGAGCAGAATGAGCAAGTGATACGGCGTGGTTCATAAATAAACTCTCAAGCGTCATTGTTTTTATTATTAGCGCTCAATGTTAAGTAATAGTAAACTTATACGCAACCTATATTCATACTATTTAACTAACTTGCTTATTCTCTGCGCGCATTAAATCGCTTTTGCATCTAAAGTTTGCGCAATATTCCACAAAGCACTGATTGCAGGGTCATTTAACTCTTTCCTTAATACTGCCAAACCAATATCAAACCCATCAGGCGCTTGCATTTTTGGTGTTAGTATTTGTACTTTATCTTGCAGCGGGCTGTTATCTAGCACTATTTTAGGGACCATTGCGACACCTAATCCTAAGCTCACCATAGATACCATTGCTTCGTGCCCAGCAACTTGTGCGTAAATTTTCCCGTGAATATTATTTTTGCGCCACCAGTGTTCTAACCTTTGGCGAGAAAAACCTTGTTCTGGCACAATAAATTCTAAATCAGACCAATTAATGCCATCACTATTGTGTGTTAATTTTTCTGTGATCGGACATTGAATTTTTGGTCCAATTAATAAAAGTGGAGAATGCCCTATATCTACAAAAGCAATTTGCGCCGGTAACTTATTTGGCTTAGCTGCAATAGCCATTAATTCATGCCCATCTAACACACGGTTTATAGCAAGTGCAGGGTCGCCTGTATTTAATGTTATTTCTATATACTGATGCTGCGCACGAAGTTGCTCTAATATTTGATGTAAAAAACTATAAGATGCAGTAACCGAGCAATAAATACTTACTTTGCCGTAAATATGTTGTTGTGGGTCTTTCACATTCGTTTTAAAACGCTGCCAATTAGCAAGCGTTGCTGTGGCGTAATCAATAAACGACTCACCCTCACGCGTTAATTTAACACTGCGGTTATCGCGTACAAATAATGCAACACCTACCTCTTCTTCCAAGTGTTTTATATTGCGGCTCAAAGTGGGTGCGCTTATATGACAAAGCTCGCTTGCGCGTCCAAAATGAAGTGTTTTAGCCAGTGCTAAAAAGTAGTTTAAATGTTTATGATCCATGCCAAACCCAGTATTTCATATTATGAAACACTTTAATTCAAATATATCATTTTACGCAAGCAACGATTTTACATATGGTGTTTGTAAGCGCAATAAACCTTGCGCATCTAACAAACATGACTTTATAGGACACTAACAATGGCGAATTATTTCAATACCTTACCTTTACGCGAGCAATTAGCGCAATTAGCGCAATGTGAATTTATGGACGCAGGCGAATTTGCCGATGGCGTTGACGCACTTAAAGGTAAAAAACTAGTTATTGTAGGCTGTGGCGCACAAGGTTTAAACCAAGGCTTAAACTTACGTGACTCTGGTTTAGATGTTTCTTACACATTACGTGCTTCAGCTATTTCTGAGCGTCGCCAATCATTTTTAAATGCGTCTGAAAACGGCTTTACTGTTGGTACTTATGAAGAATTAATTCCTACCGCTGACGTAGTACTTAACTTAACACCAGACAAACAACATACCGCTGTAGTAAGTGCAATTATGCCACTTATGAAAAAAGACTCTACACTTGCTTACTCTCATGGTTTTAATATCGTTGAAGAAGGCATGCAAGTACGTGAAGACATTACTGTAATCATGGTTGCACCTAAGTGTCCTGGTTCTGAAGTACGTGAAGAATACAAACGCGGTTTTGGTGTGCCAACTCTGATCGCAGTTCACCCAGAAAATGACCCTCAAGGCCTTGGTTTAGCACAAGCTAAAGCGTATGCAGCGGGTACTGGCGGACATCGCGCAGGTGTACTTAAATCATCATTTATTGCTGAGGTTAAGTCTGACCTAATGGGCGAGCAAACCATTTTATGTGGCATGTTACAAACTGGCTCTATTTTATGTTTTGATAAAATGGTAGAAAAAGGCGTTGATGCGGGTTATGCATCAAAACTAATTCAATACGGCTGGGAAGTAATTACCGAAGCACTTAAGTACGGCGGCGTTACTAACATGCTTGACCGCCTTTCAAACCCAGCAAAAGTAAAAGCGTTTGAACTAAGTGAAGAGCTAAAACTAATTATGCGCCCGCTTTATAATAAGCATCAAGATGACATCATCGACGGCACTTTCTCACGCACTATGATGGAAGACTGGAATAACGATGACGTAAACTTACTTAAATGGCGCGCAGAAACAGCAGAAACTAACTTTGAAAAGACCCCTGCTGGCGATGTAGAAATCTCTGAACAAGAATTTTTTGATAACGGTATTTTAATGGTAGCAATGGTTAAAGCAGGTGTTGAACTTGCATTTGAAACCATGACAGCAGCCGGCATTATTGAAGAGTCGGCCTACTACGAGTCATTACACGAAACGCCATTAATCGCCAATACTATTGCGCGTAAAAAGCTTTTTGAAATGAACCGTACTATCTCTGATACTGCAGAATACGGCTGTTATTTATATAACCATGCATGTTTACCATTACTTGCTGATTTTATGAAAAACGTTGATACAGACATTATCGGTAAAGGCCTTGGCGAGCACAGTAACCAAGTTGATAACCAAACATTAATTCAAATTAACGCTGCATTGCGCGAACACCCAGTTGAAAAAGTAGGTGCTAAATTACGTGGCTACATGTCAGCAATGAAAAAGATTGTTTAACCCTAAACAATAAATGTTTCGCTTGTTAGAAACCAAGCCCGTATGCTTTTTGCATGTGGGCTTTTTTATGCCTGTTAATAAAACTTTAATCAATCTGGTATATCTTTGCCTATTCTGCTTAGCCAATATTTAGTTCCAAATAAATAATGTGCTAATATGTTTTTCTATTTAGTTGTAAAATTAATTAATATCATGACGATACAAAATCTTTCGATCACTCAAAAAATCACAGCTTTAGGCAGTGTTATTGCTATATGCGTAGCCGCACTGATTGGTTTGACTTCCCTACACAGCTCAGAGGATATTATTGAGCGACGTATGATTGAGTCAGAGCTCCCTAGTAAACTGCAAACAATCAGCAATCACATAGGCGGTGAAATCAACGAGTTACTCGGTGCTGCTCAGCAACTATCATCAAACGAATTTATTTTACAATGGGCTCAATCAAACAACCAAGACGATACATTACTATTAAAAGAATTAAATCGCGTTGCCCAGCAATACGATTTAGCCACAGCATCTTGGGCAAATAGAGACACTGCACAGTACTGGAACCAGAATGGGTTTTTGCGTGTGTTAAAAAACGATGCAGCCGATGGCTGGTTCTTTGCTTTTAAGCAATCAAAACAACCTTACTCTATCAGTATTTATCAAGAGTCAGCCAATGATGTGAAAATGTTTGTAAATCATCAGCAAGCTAATGGGACTGGTTTAGCAGGTCTTGCAAAAAGCATCACTGATATGCAAAAGCTATTACAGCAATTTAAAATTGAGCAAACAGGCTTTGTATTCATTGCAGATAAAAGTGGATTGATTCAGCTTCATAAAGATGCAAGTAAAGTAGCTAAAGCAAACATTGATGATTTATATACTGCAAATATTCACAGCCAACTATTTAATAGTAATGGCTTTGCACTAGAAGAAATTAATTTAAATGGCGAACCGACACTTGTAGCTGCTATGCCTATTAAAAACACCGATTTATATGTTGTAGCCCAAGTGCCAAAAAGTGAAGTTTTCGCAAGCGTAAACACCCTGCAATGGCAAATATTTACTTTTACGGTAATTACAGCATTGGTTGCGAGTTTAATCAGTTATTTGCTTGCTCGCTCACTTTCATCTCCACTTTCTAAAATGGCTGAGTTATTTTCACGCTTAGGCTCTGGCGATGCAAATTTAGCATACCGCTTACCAGAATCGAGCCAACCAGAGCTTAACAATCTAAGTAACGGCTTTAACCAGTTTATAAATAAAATAGAAACAGCGATTACTCAAGTTGCGAGCGAAAGTCACGATATTAGAAAAAGCTCTGATCATGTATTTGAACAAGCAAAACGGAACTCCCAAGCAATAGACAACCAAAAAGAACAAACAATATCTGTCGCAGCAGCAATCAACGAAATGGGCGCTACAGTACAAGAAATAGCGCAAAGCGCAGCAAATACAGCTAAGTTAACCGATAACAGCCGCGAAAATACTATTCAAAGCCATAAACAAGTACTCCAAAGCCAAGTAACTATATCAGCCCTTGCCAGCGATATTGATGGCATAACAGAGCAAGTTACTTTGCTTTCTAAAAAAACGGTTGATATTGCAAGTATTGTTGACTCAATTAGAGGCATATCGGATCAAACTAATCTACTTGCTTTAAATGCTGCAATTGAATCTGCTCGCGCAGGTGAACACGGACGCGGCTTTGCTGTTGTTGCTGATGAAGTACGTGCACTGGCAAACCGTACATCGCAATCAACCACCGAAATTCAATCTATGATTGAAGAGCTTACAAAAATATCTGATGATGTAGTTAATGATATTAGCCAATCGAAAGATAAAGCTCAGCAAAGCGTTGGTGCAATGCAAAGCTCTGTTGAATTACTTGATACGATAACCGAAACAGCAAATCAAATAAACGATATGGCTACGCTTATAGCGACTGCAACTGAGCAGCAAAGTAATGTGGTTGCCGATGTAAGTCGTAATATTGAGCAAATTAGCGAAATTAGCGATAAAGCAATGAGCGAACAAATCAATACAGAGCAAGCGATTCGCGACTTAGCCAACAGTGCACAAACACTTGATGCGCTTGTAGCTACCTTTGAACAGCATCGCTAAGCAGCTCTGATATTACACGCCAGCTATGAGCATAAGCTATATTCGAAGATAGTTTTTGCTCATAACGAATATGCTTAATTTACACAAACTAAGTACTTTTGCCATCGCCAGTATTAAATGCTAAAACGTACGCTTCCTTTTTAGCTCTAGGGAGCTTTTTTAATTGATACTCAAGCTTACTTGCTTCACTTTTATTACCTACTTGTTGTTGATGGATAAGTAAAAGAGGCCCTTTTCCTCTAAGGTTTTTAGCCCCTTTACCAGCTTGATGAGTTGCAAAGCGTTTTTCAACATTAGTCGTGATCCCTGTGTACCAATGACCAAATCGTGTTTCAACTATATATAAAAACCAAGTAGACTCAGTTTTTAAAATATTCGTTTCAATATGCTGTAAACTTTTTTCATTATCAGTGGTCAAAACATTACCTTAACGCCCTTAACATAAAACAATTGCTTAAAAGGGTTTTACCTTCAGTGACTAATCGGTATCATGCAGATTATAAAAAATAAGGATCACAACTAACAATGCAGTCGTTAAAAACTTTTTCTCTTTGGCTTATCGTCGCTTTAACACTTAGCTCAGCAGCAGGTTGCTCTAGCTGGGTATACCGAATTAACATTCCACAAGGTAACTTTTTAGAGCAATCGGATGTTGAAAAACTTCGTGTAAATATGACCCGAGAGCAAGTTGTTTATGTATTAGGTAGACCTATTGCCGAGGACGCCTTTGATAACAATACTTGGCGCTATATTTACAGCTTTAATAAAGGCCGTAAAAACGAACAAAATAAAGAGTTAGTAATTAACTTTGAAAATGAAAAGTTAGTTTCAATCTCAGGTGATTATGACCAACCTGAAAACTTTACTACACCGCTAGAACAATAAACGTCTCAGGTAGTAAAAAAGGTGAGCATGGCTCACCTTTTTTATTGGTTTACTTAAAAAGCTTTTACCATTTTAAAAGACGTTAGCGTGTGATTTAATCTGTTAAATTGTTCGAAGTTTATGCCGATTGGTATTACTTCTCGAGTGGGCGACCACCCGTTATTTTATTTGCACGCCCCTCTTCTTTTGCTTTTTCTGCACGTTTTCTGCGGGCATCTTTAGGATCTGCAATTAGTGGACGGTATATTTCTATACGGTCACCGTCTTTTAATTCATAGTTAGCTTTTACAGTTCGATTCCACACACCTAACGTTAGCGATGTGGCATCTATTTCTGGGCACTTTTCTATAATACCTGACTGAATAACAGCTTGCTCGACTGTAGTCCCTTGTGGCACTTCAATTGATAAACACGTGGCCGTGGTCGGTAATGCAAAGACCACTTCAACATTAATCATACTCGCGCTCCATAAACCTGTTTTGCACGTTGAGTAAATGCACTCACCATATTTTTTGCTACATCGTTAAAAATCTTTCCAAAGGCAAGCTCTATTAACTTACTTGAAAATTCAAACTCTAGGTGCAAATGAACCTTACATGCTTTGGCGTCAAGCTCTTGAAAATGCCAGCGCCCTTTTAAGGTCTTAAACGGACCATCAACAAGGCGCAGTAACACGGTTTGCTCATCAACAAAGGTGTTTTCGGTGGTAAACCACTTTTTTATACCCGCCTTAGATATTTCTAAACTCGCGGTCATGTTATTATCGTGCTGTGAAACAATTTTTGAGTCTGAGCAATTTGGTAAAAACTGTGAATAAGCTTCTACATCATTAACTAGATCAAACATCTCTTTAGTGCTGTACATAACCAGCGCACTTTTTTCTATTTGTGGCATACTCACTCCCAACTGTGTGGGCGAATTTTAGCAAGCTTTGCGCGTTTCCCCAAATTTTCATGCTGCTTAAATTAAAGCTAAATTTTTAAAAGCATTATTAAAAAAATCGATGTAAAACATCTCACATTACGTATATTATAGGGCACTATGGCTAAGAAAAATTCATCAAAATCGACAAGTAATACCATCGCGCTAAACAAAAAAGCGCGACATGAGTATTTTTTACACGATAAGTTTGAAGCGGGTGTTGAACTACAAGGCTGGGAAGTTAAAAGTATCCGAGCTGGTAAAGTAAATATCACAGAAACTTATATTCATCTTAAAAATGGCGAAGCATTTTTACTTGGCAGTCAAATTCAGCCACTTATAAGTGCATCGACCCATGTAATTTGCGACCCGCTACGTTATCGTAAATTGCTATTAAGCAGACGCGAACTTGACCGTTTATTCGGTGCAACAGAGCGCGATGGCTATTCTTTAATAGCTACAGCGATGTACTGGAAAAAATGCTGGGTAAAACTTGAGTTTCATTTGGCAAAAGGTAAGAAATTACACGACAAACGCGAAGACGGTAAAGATAAAGACTGGTCGCGTGAAAAAGAACGCTTAATGAAGCATAAAGCATAATTAAAAACGCCTAATTTATTAGGCGTTTTTAATTTCACCTATATAAAAGCTCAAATAATACCAATTCTCTTAATTAAATAATCTACTTTGAAATAAGAAAATCGTATCGATAACAAGACAAAACTTGTTATACCAATCTGCTTATATATGGGGTCTATTTAACGTTAAGAAAATTACGCTAGAACTAGGCAAAAATTTTTATATCTAGTTGTTCTAAATAAAAAATTTTTAACGACGTTATAGTGCAATTTAATTCGTTAAATTGATCAAAGATTTATGCAGGTTGGTATTACTTAGCCATTATCAGCAATTACTCCTGCATTACCCCACCTCCTGTATCTAGCAGTCGTAAATCAGAAAATTTCAATGCCTTTAGCATCAATTTTAACCCCTCAAATTGATTAAGTATTACTGCGAATTGGTATTACATAATTGAATAAATTAAAAGTATAAAAACAAACATAAGTTTTAATTTATAGAAATAAATTATTACAAATTATTTCTATCATTAGCTATTCCACACATGGCTTCATGTAGCTATATGACAATTATTAACCCTATGTCCTATTCACGCTTAGTTTCACCTAGAAAACAAAGTATAAATAAGGTCATAAAACCCACAAAAAAGCATTGAAACTAATACTTAAATCACAAATTAAGCTAATTGCTAACACTTAAGTTACATGATATTAACACCCGCGCTTGTTAAGCAAATAATTTTACAATATATCGACAAGGACTTAAGGATGAAGCAATCAACTGCATTTACACCAAGCATTATTGTGGGCGCAACACTCGCATTATCAGCAGGTTTTACAACAACAGCCTACGCAGCAGAAGAAGCTAAAAAAGTAGAGCGAATTCAGGTTACTGGTTCTCGTATTAAGCGAACTGATATTGAAGGGCCTTCTCCGGTACAATCAATCGGTAGAGCTGAAATCGAAAACATGGGTTACGATAATTTACAGCAACTTCTAGAAAGAATGCCTGTAGCAGGTAGCGGTACTTTCTCTACTCGTGGTAACAACCAAGATTCAACCGCTAACGGTTCAGCTGCAGTAAGCTTACGTGGCTTAGGAGCCGATGCAACACTGGTATTAATTAATGGTCGCCGTGTATCAATTAGTGCCTTTGCTGAAGGTATCACCAACTCATTTGTAGATATTAACAGTATTCCTGTTTCTGCTATTGAGCGTATCGACATACTAAAAGATGGCGCTTCAGCTATCTATGGCTCAGATGCAGTAGCGGGTGTAGTTAACGTTATCTTAAAGAAAGATATTGATGGTGTTGAGATTAACCTAGGCTATGGCGGTACGGATGGTCCAAATTATGAAGAAACAACAGCAAGCCTAGTTTGGGGTACAACAAGCGAAAAAAGTAGTGCATCTGTTATTATCGATTACTTTAAAAACACATCTCTTTCTTCTGATGAAATGGGCAGCCTTGGCACTGCAAACCAAGCACCTTATGGTGGTGAAGATTTCCGTTCATCTCGTGGTTTCCCAGGCTACTTTTATGTGGATGGCGTTAAAACAATCGACCCTGCCTGTCCTGCTGAAAATGCAACTTCAAGTGGTAGCTGTTTATTTGATTACGGCCCATATGGATATGTTGCCCCAGCATCTGAGCGTGTAGGCGCTATTTCACAATTTGAATACCGCTTTGATAACGGCATTACTGGCTTTTTAGAAATGGCTGTTCAGCATAACAGCTCTGTCGCTGCAGGTGCACCAACACCACTTGATGAAGATGCAGGCCTTACGGTACCCGCTAATCACCCAAACAATCCATTTGGTGAAGACATTCAAATTGGTCGTTACCGTACAGTAGATGCAGGCGCTCGCCAATGGGACATTGAGTCAGACACCTTACGCTTTGTTGCAGGGTTAAAAGGCGAAATAAACGATTGGAGCTGGGAGACAGCGGTACAAAAAGGTCGCAGTAAATCACTACAAACAGGCGATCGTACACAAGGCTGGGTACGCACCGATTTCTTACAACAAGAAATTGATGCCGGTAACTATAATCCATTCGGTGGCACATATAACGACCCAGCTGTAATTGACAGAATCACAACTAGCTTAGTGCGTCGCGGTGAGTCTCATATGACCTCTTTTGACGCTAACATTACAGGTGAAGCGTTTAGTTTTGGTGGCGAAGCTGTAATGATGGCCGCCGGTATTGAGTACCGTGAAGAAGATGTAAATGATATCCCTGATGATCAATTTCAACGTGGCTTAATATTTGGTACTGAATCAGTATCAGCTTCTGCTGATCGTGAACAATACGCTGCATATGTTGAGTTCTCAATCCCACTTGCTGAAAACCTCGAACTACAATTAGCCGGTCGTTACGATGATTATAGCGACTTTGGTACAACAACAAATCCAAAAATAGCTCTGCGCTGGGCACCGACTGATGAAGTAACGGTTCGTGGTTCTTGGGCGCAAGGCTTTAGAGCGCCTTCGTTAGCGCAAATAGGCTTAGGTCCATCACAAAAAAGCCAATTTTTTGTTGATACACAGCGCTGTGAACAAACAGGATTAGATTGCCAAGCACTTGATTACAACATTGAGTTCTCTGGTAACCCTGATTTACAAGCAGAAGAGTCAGAATCATGGAACGTGGGCGTTATCTGGGCACCAACAGCTGAGTTTGGTTTAAGTGTTGATGTATGGAGCATTACTCAAGATAATAAAATCGATGAAGAAGAATTTGGTCCTATTTATGCTGCAGAATGTGGTAACCAAAATAGTACCGTATGTGTTCGTTTAGCTCCTACAGGCGGAGCAAGCTTAGGCACAATACAAAAAATACACAGCACATTTAAAAATTTATCATCGCAAGAAGTGTCTGGTGTTGATGTTTCAGCAAACTATAACCACTCTCTTGATGACTTAGGTTTACTTAAATTTAATTTAGAGTGGGCATATCAAGATAAGTTTGAAAAAGATGGTCGTGATTACACGGGTGAATATGGCTACCCAGAGCATCGCTTTATTTTCTCAACCAACTGGGAAATTGGTGAGTTTAACACCAATGTAAATATCAGTTATGTAGGCGAATTTGAAGATACGCCTGATATCGACTTTGATGGCAATTTAGACTTTGATAGCAATACTTCACGTATGATTGACTCGCAAACGCTTGTTGATTTACAAACGTCGTACCGTATTACTGAATCAGCTAAAATATCTTTAGGTGTTAATAACTTATTTGATGAAGAGCCACCATTTGCAATTGGTGATGGCGATGGCGATTTATACGGTTATGCATCAGCTGTGCATAATCCTCGTGGCCGCTACTTGTACACTAAAGTAAGCTTTTCTTTCTAAATAAAAGACACAAAAAAACCGCCAATTGGCTAACACCGATCAGTTAAGGTATTTTTGATCGGTTGACCGATCTTTTGGTTGCTTCACAATACCCTTATCATCTTTTGATTATGAGGGTATTTTTATGCTTAGTCATTGGTTACTTG
>NZ_JADYXI010000059.1:0-958 GCF_015864375.1 Pseudoalteromonas sp. SWYJZ19 | reverse complement strand
AATGGCCTGTGCACCAAAAGCCTGTTTATCATCCAAAGAGCACAGCAGACCTTTTATTTTTCCAGGCCCTATTGGCTCAGGATAAAGAACCAGTCTGGCCTGCCAGCACTCAGGAAGCGAAGGGTCTTGTTTTCTGGCATGCGCAGATACACTCATCTCTACTTTGAAGTCATGCTCAGAGTAAGATTCAATGACGGTGTATTGCGTGTTGCTTTTAATCGGGACCATCCAGTGCGACTGTGGGTGTTGCTTACGCCAATTAATCAGTAGCTCAGCGCTGAGATAACATCGGTCAAAAATAGTTAGACTGTTATCACTTACATGACCAAATAGCTGCTTTGCGTAGTTCACCTCACCTTGATAACTGGGCCCGAAGGCAACGTGGTGTATCAACCGGCTACGCAAGGAGCTTAAGGCGCATAGGCGTACAATAGGATATTCTGTATGACGGTTTTTACTGTGCTTAATATAGTGAAAGTGCTCAGCAAGAGCAGGTGTATCGGGTGCACGAAATTGCGTTCCATCGACAGAAAATAACCGGAGTCCATACCACGTATCATCAGCATCTTCTTCTTGTGTCCAATGGGCTGCACATAGGTGAAATAAGGCTTGGAGGGGGTCGCTACTCAGGCGCTGTCTCGCTTGAGGAATAGCACTTGGAGCAACCGTATCGCCCAGGGTATCAGTGAGTGTTAAATCTAACTTCTCAACAACGTCACTAATAGAGCGGTCGCGAAAAAGACCCATTGCAATGATAAGCCAGACGACAAGCTCAGCAGGTAACTTACGTTTGCGAATACTTGCTTTATCGGTCTGTTCGAGCACATTAGAAATCCACTCAAGAGGGATATGTTTCTGAAATGTAGATAAAGAGTCAGGAGTGGCGAATATATCCGTATCAAGTAACCAATGACTAAGCATAAAAATACCCTCATAATCAAAAGATGATAAGGGTATT
>NZ_JADYXI010000058.1:0-975 GCF_015864375.1 Pseudoalteromonas sp. SWYJZ19 | reverse complement strand
GCAGATACGTTCTCTGATATGTTCGCTAAGTTACTTATTGTGTGGTCAAAACGATTTTGAACCGCACCTAAGCTCGCTCGTTGTGAGTCGATGTTTGCAATCGCGTTATCAATAATTGCTAGCGCATCTTGCGAGCCCTTCTGGCTTGTAATATCAACGTCAGAAACATCATTTAGCTTACTTGTTACAGATGCAACCGCGGATAAAGTTGTATTTGCACTAGCTGCAGTAAATGTTTCTGAAGAGTTTAATTGAATTCCCCCTGTAATGTTTACAGCTACAGTTGTACCACTTACCAAATCAAAATCAGTATCATCTTTACCATCGTAACCTTGGGCTTTAACAGCTACTTCGGTAGCAACATTAGCACCTGCAGAATCTAAAGCACTAAAATTAGTAAGAGCAATATCCTCCCCTTCGTTATTAGATACTGTAAATACTCCATTATCGATTGAAGCAGTTACACCATGCTCATCGGTTGATGCATTAATTGCTTCAGCCATTGCTTGCTGATCACTGGTAACATTACCTGTTGTTGCGTAAGATACTTTTTCATCATTTAAAGAGAAACTTACAGTTCCATCGGCAGCGCCAGGAACTGATATTACTAACTCAGCTTCAGTTCTTGCCTGTGCTGTAACGCCTGTAGAAGATGAAAATTCATTGATAGACGCTGCACCAGCTTTAGCGCTAGAGCCTGCTGCAATATTAACAGTTGCACTATTTCGGCCATCAATTGTATAGGCAGCTGCTCCAACCGAATTTGCTGCACTAGCAGAACCAAAGCCAGTATTAGCCGCGCCTTGTAAATTAACTTGGTTAGAACCAATTTTCTCTGCCGCTACACTAGACAGTGATACGTTAATTGTTTCGTTTGCATTTGAACCAATTTGGAATGATTTTGAACCGAAGCTGCCGTTCAATAATTGCTGACCACCAAACGAAGTCGTATCTGAAATACGTGTTAGCTCTGTT
>NZ_JADYXI010000057.1:0-1002 GCF_015864375.1 Pseudoalteromonas sp. SWYJZ19 | reverse complement strand
TAATGCCAGTCAGTTAAGCTGACTGGCATTTTTCTTTTTATGGGGATACTTAGATGGTTTTGGCTTAACCCATCGGGGATATCTTCTATCCTCTCGTCTAGCTGGAAGCTTAAATAAGACCAGTGTATTGAGTAAGTGCTGCCAGTGTATTGGAATGTTCCCTGGACTCATTATAGATACTGACGAGAAATACTGAATGACAGCCATCGAACTGCTAGAGAAACTAAGCTGGTTAGGCCATATCCCTGTAACTGTCGCCGCCATCGTCATTATTCTTCGTATTAAATTATAGGCGAGTAACACGCCCCATAGCTCCTGACGCACCATGTCTGGACGCTTGCTTCTTAAATGGTATGCGCTATCAAGCATGGTTTGTTTGATTTCTCTAAACCCAAGCTCTATCTCCCAACGATGACAATATAATTCAACAATTTCATTACCTGGATAACGCAATCTATCCGTCATCGAGGTTAATATACGGTAGCTTTTGCCCTTTATTGTTTTACTGATTAATCTCGCTTTAATCGTTTCAGGAACATCGGGAAAGTTTTTTTGTGCATGCTTTGTTGTTTTCAATTCAATGATATGGTCATTTTTACCCGCGCTGGAGATGATTTCATACTGTAAGTCGGGCCTTGCTGGTATCAGCCAGTGCCTCATCTTCCCAGTTTGGTGCCAACGATTTAACAGGCCTAAAGAATAATATCCTTTATCAAACATAGTCAGTGAATTATCTGGTGTACGTTCAATTAAACGCTCAGCTAATTTCATCTCGTTGGTTTTATAGTTATCAAACTCGCTACTGAGCAGTTGATGGCTGGTCAATTCCATATGACAGACCATGCGTATTTGAGGAAAGGCTGTATCACCGTATTGGTTGCTACCAGAAGAGAAGGCTTTACGATTATCAGGCGTGTCGGCTGTTCGCCACACAACACCGTCAACAGCTAATAGGTTCAAACCATTCCATGTTTCGAATGACTGTTGCTTATACATTGATTG
>NZ_JADYXI010000056.1:0-1253 GCF_015864375.1 Pseudoalteromonas sp. SWYJZ19 | reverse complement strand
TTAATGCATCGTGTTTTGCAGCTTTTTTATATGAACAGATAAACCAGATAAACTAGACAGCCACTTTAATTGAACAAACAAAATGTTGCCATTAAATTTAATTTGTAGGTTAATAATATATCTTTTATCGACAGGTTATTTTCATTTCATCCATCAAATAAGTCATTAGCGCTCTTAATCTAAATTGCACGCATGAAAATGACTGCATGGTGCAGTTGTAATTTATTATTGAATAGTTTTACTGAGTAGTTTACGTTTTATGCCAGTAGCTTTTCGCAGTTACTGATATTCGCTCGCCGCTTTCGCTTTAAGTTTTCACAATAAGCTTCTTGTGAGGCTGGCCTGCCCACTGCACCACGAAATACGCGCGTAAATTGGGTTGTAAGCTTTAACCAGTTTTCTGGAGATATATTCACCCTTTCCAGTAAAGACAAATGTGTACTTTCAATATACCCTCGCTTGTCTTCTCGTATGCAACGTCCTGTTAATTCAACAAGTTCAAGGTACGATTTAAGCTCAAACGGCAGCCCTTTTGGCATTATTTGACGTGGCATCCCTGCAAAACGAAGGAGTTGTTTTGGCTGCTTGCCTTCTTTTGCGCATATTAAGCGTACTTGAGCGCTGGTATGGTCTGACTCTTCTGGCGTTTTAGCCATCTTGGCTCTAATGGGGTTTAAATCTACATACGCCATACAGGCGGCAAGTGCGGCTTCATCAAGCAGTGCTTGTGAGCTAAATCGACCCTCCCAAAACCTGCCAGTACAGTTATCTTCCTTATTTGCTCTGCGAGCAATATCTTCATTTAACAACCGCATAAACCAGCTAATACTTGATAGGCGCTCTCGATATTCCTTTACTGTTTGATTAAAAAAGATGAGTTCAACTTTACTTAGCTTTTCACCCTGTACATATTTTTGCGTTAACACTGTGCCTTTACAGAGTTTATGCCAGCGAATAACAATCGCTTTATCATTCAGCCTATTCGCTTTCTTATCATCAACATACAGTACTAAATGGGTATGATTACTCATTACGGCATAAGCACATACATCAATACAAAACACCTTAGCTAACTCAAGCAGTTTGTCTTCAACCCAGCCTCTACGATGCTCGTAAGACTTGCCTGTAAAACGGTCTTCGCCACATAAAAATGCACGGCGTACACAACGTGAAATACAGTGGTAGTACTTTGTATCAACCAAACTTACTTGACGCTTTCTTGCGATAGCCATAAGACACCCTGCTTGTTTTTT
>NZ_JADYXI010000055.1:0-1297 GCF_015864375.1 Pseudoalteromonas sp. SWYJZ19 | reverse complement strand
GATGACCAAAGCGTGCGCACTTCACTGTATTTATATTTATTCCAAAACATTAACCGCGGGGTTGAAAATGTATCTGCATCGCCGTACACCTCTTCGCGTATTTCGAGTGGCCACTCTGGATAATTTTTGTGCTCTTTAGCCCATGGGTATTTAGCAACATCAACCTCTACTTGTGGTGAGCTTTGCGGTGAGGGCTCTGAGCAACCGCCTAACAATAAGCTAAAGCAAACGCTGAGGGCGCAAAGCACGTTGTGATTTTTTAAAAACGCCATTAAAACTATCCTTTTACTACATGCACTTATTTACGAGGTAATATAAATAAGTGCACTCATTAAAACTTGTATTATTGAGTCAAAGTACTCGTACTTACTCTTCTGCTATTTCTGCCACTTCAATCGAGAGTGTTAAATTACTGATAAGTAAACGGTGTATTTGTGCTACTGGAATTTTTTAAATTATCAACAAACTCTTTAGCCCATCCATTAGGGTTATTATTAGCAATGAGGCCAATGGACTCCTTTGGCGGGATAATAATAGGCCGTTGATTATTAGCCGTGTAGGCATGAAATGGCTGGCGCGTCTCTAGTGATTCATTGTTTATCGACGATAAAATACCAGCTTTATTTGTTTTTAATACAGTAGGCTTTTTTACATCATAAACAGCCGACTTAGACTGTTCAGCCACCACAAATCTATTTGCTATCGGTGTTAATTTGCCCACCGGTTTGTTATTCTCGACATATCCAGTTAGTAAATACACCAGTGGGCTTGCAGATCCTTTGCTTAGTTCATCCATATTAACTTCCTTGCATTGCCGAATTAGTAATTGCTATAGGATATATTGAGCCCATACCCCAAATATTATTCTCTTGCTCTAATGCTTCTGATTGTTCGCCTGTCACTATGTTTATTGTTCTTGTAATACGCTCGGAAAGGAACCACCCTTTCTCATTACGCTCAGGTAAATTGCGATTGGTATATTCCAGTTGATAATCTTCTTTATCAGAGAAAATAACGCCATTACCTTCCCCTATTTCTGAGTTCTTTATTTCCGGATTAGCAATATTCACCCAGTGAAAATGTGCTTTTGGTCTAACATGCGTCATAAACGCTAAATATTTGCCATCGGGTGAAATACGGTGGTTCTTCATTTCCCATTTACGTGGAAAATCAAAATTAACTTTGCGTACTATTTCACCATTAAACTTATGTATCCAAAAGCCATCGTGCTTTATCGCTAAAAACTCTTTATCACCAGGCAGTAAAAAAGCAGCGCCGCTATGATGAATTTGCGGTC
>NZ_JADYXI010000054.1:0-1490 GCF_015864375.1 Pseudoalteromonas sp. SWYJZ19 | reverse complement strand
GCTGTCTCTTGATCACAAGTCTGGCTCAAGAGATTTTGCTAAATCGTAGCCTTCCAGGATGGCTTGTAACTTAAGCCATCCTTGCCATAACACTTTCACAGATGCACGCCCTGTGCGCTTGGTATCTTTCCAGCCTCCTAACTTTGCCAGTTCCTGATACGCCCATGACATATTTGGAGCAGTTTCAGGCAATGGTGTTTTTATTCTCTTTAACCACAATAACTTCCATGCTTTGGGAGATAACAGTTGTTCACAACTTGGAGAATCAGGCTGCTCATTGGTGAACTTTAGTTGCAATATTCGCGTCGCAATAAAGCCATTAATCGTCACCAATCTTTCCATGTTATCTTGGCTTTGAAGGCGTAAACTTTCGATATCCGTACCATCACTTTTCCAGACTTTATGGTATTCCTCTACAAGCCAACGGTGCTCATAGTAGGTGATGATAGCTAAGGCGTCTTCTTTGCTGGTGACTGGTTCACTGGTTAATAGGTGCCAGCTTAAGCCGTTCTTAGCGTTTCCTCGCTCTGCACAGCCGACATAGTAAACTGGGAGGGAGTGTCCTTTCTTATTGTAAGGCGCTTTGAGTGTCACTGGCGCATAGGTGATATCCAGTGTTGCGCTTCGGGCTTTTCTTCCTCCTTTTTGTGCAATGTGGATGTGTTTGGTGCCTGCACTCATCAGCTCGCTTGCAAACGCATAGAGCTTATCCTCACCTTCTTCAATATGACGACTTTGCATCGAGCGTACGACGAATCGTTGCTGCTCGGTTAGTTTATACTGCAAGTATTCGTAGATGTCCGCTTCGCGGTCACACACCGATATCACGTTCGCCATTTGTCCTTGCAGCCGCTCTGCCATCGCTCGTGACGCTGACTCCCACTTGTAACTTTCTTTTTCTTCGTAAGAAGTCGTCGCGTGTTTTTCTCTTTTTCCAATCGTGTTGATATCACGACTCCAGCGAGACTGTTCAATTAATCCCACAACTTGCTTTGTGTCTGGCGCAAACAGTAATACGCTATGAGCTAACAAGCCTCGTTGTTTTGCTCCTCGTCCGACATGACCCAAATCATCTCGAATGGAGGAATGTTTATAAATTAGTGTGGTCGTGTCTTCTAATGCGAGCAATAAGTTATGACTTTTTGCTTGTTCAACCGTGGCTTTAAAGCCTGACTCGGCTATAGCCGTTGCGTCAATATTCTCGTTGCGAATAAAGCGGTAGGCACCTTCCATATCGGCGGGGGATTGAGTGATGTTCACAAGTGGTTTTCCTGGTTCATTTGCAAGCGTTGATGCTAACTTTACCAGACGCGCTGTTCTTCTTGGATCACCTAAGTCCGATTTACCGAATTGTTGTTTTGCCCAATGAGTATGTTCGTTAATCATAATGTGCCCTCAAATAAGATTTGAAGATCTGATCATGACATTGAGATTTAGTTCAAAAAAATCCCCGCTAATTTCTTAGCAGGGATTTGTGTATAAGAGACAGC
>NZ_JADYXI010000053.1:0-1799 GCF_015864375.1 Pseudoalteromonas sp. SWYJZ19 | reverse complement strand
AAACACTTCTTTATATGCTGCGTAAAAATACAGTAATCAATTGAACCAAAATAGGAACTCAGCTATGGTTTGTTTATCAATAAAACAAATTTTAAAACGAGTTAATCTACAGGCTCGTTATGTGCCTATGCTTTGGCTCTTCTATATATGGGAATATTTATGAATATTAAAATTAAATTTTCGGTACTATCGTTATTTACTATGTTAAGTTTTTCGTCATCAGCTAGTTCTAGTGATTATGCTGGGACTGCTCATGTAATTAAAGGTGAGGCTGAAGTCAACGTTTCAACGTTATTTACCTGTAAAAACGGACGTTCACGTCCGTCTCCAGTCGGCATTAAAAAATATGATAATATTGAATATCTTGTTCCTGCAAAGGTTCAATATGAACAAAAGAATTTTGCCACAGACCTTTATAATGAATGCTCGAAGGTAACCCCAAAATCTTTATCTGAGGTTAACTTGTCGTCCGTACCTATCATAGAAGTAGATAAAGATGGGGAAGTTATTACAGGGTACATATTTGCAGATAATTACTTTGAATTATTTATAAACGGTAAGTTAATAGCCGTGGATCCTATACCTTTTACTCCTTTTAATTCCAATATCGTGAAATTTAAAGTTAAAAAGCCATATGATATAGCAATCAAAGTTGTTGATTGGGAAGAAAATTCAGGCTTGGGTAGTGAAGATAACCGTGGTAAACGTTTTCACCCTGGAGACGGTGGCTTTATTGCAAGCTTCTCAGATGGTACGAAAACCAATTCTAAATGGTCAGCTCAAACTTTTTATACCTCTCCTGTTTATGATCTGAAGTGTGCTAAAGAAATAGGAGATCAGCGTTTAACAACAAAATGCAGTACCAATGGTGCGGATAAGTATATTGAGACCTATTCGTTACATTGGGATATCCCAGTAAATTGGAAATTAAACGAAAGTTACTTATCTTGGCCAAATTCAGTGGAATTTACGGAAGATGAAATTGGTGTTAATAATAAGAAAGCTTATATGAATTTCCAAGAACAGTTCTCAGGTTCTGGTGCTTCATTTATTTGGTCAAGCAATCTTGTTTTAGATAACCTTGTATTATTCAGGTATCGAGTTAAATAAGGCACATAACAAGTCACTAAAGCAGGACAAATAACAGTTGGTTTTTGCTCCTGCGTCGCTTATTTTAACCAACTATTATTTGCCTCTTAGTGAGGCGTTGAGGCTGTAGAATTACTCTTTCTAGGAACGTATTCTACTATTTTCAATTGATTGCTTTTTAACCTTGAATCCATTCATTCGCTGTGATCTAATAGATATTATTCACCCACGGTAAACTGTTATGGCTAACTACAAGCCTGACTTATCCTGTCAAAATAAATTCATTCCTATCAATTTCGCTGAGCAAATTCTGCCTGGCACTTTTGAGTATGCCCTTTGTTATATTGTCGAAAATAAACTCGATTTATCGGGGTTTGACGCGTGGTGCAACAATGACAAAACGGGCGCGGCGGCGTATCCACCTTCGGTAATGCTAAAGATTATTTTACTGGGCTATGCACATGGTTTGATCAGTAGCCGTCGAATTGCTAAAGCGTGTGAGACGAACATTTTATTTATAGCAATTAACAGTGACACCCATCCTAAATTTTGCTCTTTTTTAAATTAAGGACTACGTTTTATTTAGTGTAAAAAACAAGCAGGGTGTCTTATGGCTATCGCAAGAAAGCGTCAAGTAAGTTTGGTTGATACAAAGTACTACCACTGTATTTCACGTTGTGTACGCCGTGCATTTTTATGTGGCGAAGACC
>NZ_JADYXI010000052.1:0-1847 GCF_015864375.1 Pseudoalteromonas sp. SWYJZ19 | reverse complement strand
ATTACTCTTTCTAGGAACGTATTCTACTATTTTCAATTGATTGCTTTTTAACCTTGAATCCATTCATTCGCTGTGATCTAATAGATATTATTCACCCACGGTAAACTGTTATGGCTAACTATAAGCCTGACTTATCCTGTCAAAATAAATTCATTCCTATCAATTTCGCTGAGCAAATTTTGCCTGGCACCTTTGAGTATGCCCTTTGTTATATTGTCGAAAATAAACTCGACTTATCGGGCTTTGACGCGTGGTATAACAACGACAAAACAGGCGCTGCTGCGTATCCGCCTTCGGTAATGCTAAAGATTATTTTACTGGGTTATGCACATGGATTTATCAGTAGCCGTCGGATTGCAAAGGCTTGCGAGCATAATATTTTATTTATGAGTGTGTCGGGAGATATTCAGCCGCATTACACATCAATAGCGGGATTCGTGGCCAAAATGCATGAACAGATTGAGCCGCTTTTTACGCAAGTACTGATGATATGTGATGAGGAAGGCTTGATAGGCCGCAACATGTTTGCCATTGATGGGTGTAAATTAAAGTCCAATGCAAGTAAGGAGTGGAGCGGCAAATTCGATGAGTTAGACCGCAAAAAAGCAAAACTAGAACGCGCAAGCAAACGTATTATTGAACGCCACCAATCACAAGATGGACTGAGTGAAGAGTTGATAACTCAGGATTTAAAACAAAAAGAGAAGCTGGATAAAAGTGCAGATAAAATCACCGAGTTCTTAGCCACTCACAAAGAAAAAACAGGCAGTAAAGGCAAGCCAGTTAAAAGTAATATTACCGACCCCGACAGCGCGAAAATGACGACCTCAAAAGGGACAATTCAAGGCTACAACGGCATCGCGATTAATGACGATAAACACCAAATCATCCTGCAAGCTCAAGCGTGGGGCTCAGTGGGTGAGCAACAAACCCTACAGCCAGCTGTTAAGCAATTAAAGCAGCAGCTTGATAAATTGAACACTGACAAGCGCAAAGACGATCACACGATTAAGTTCACCGCAGACAGTGGGTTTAACAGCGAAGCAAATCTCGAATTTATGGCGCAAAGCGGGTTCGATACCTACATTGCGGATAATCAATTTAGAAAACGAAATCCGCTGTTTAAAGACAGCGAAACATACGAAACGGAGCAAGAAAAGCGCCGACTAAAACGCAGTAAAGGCAAGCCACGCTTATTTACCTCAGACGATTTTCATTATGATGAAGCCATCCAAACCTGCCGCTGCCCTGCAGGTAATGATATGTGGCGAAGTGGGATTAATGTAAAAAGTCATAACCAGCAATACACGCGATTCTGTGGTTACTTAAAAGACTGTAAAACGTGCCCGCTACAGCAGCAATGCATGCGAAAACCACCGATAGAAAGGGGACGACAAGTTCAGTTTATAAATAATGAATCACGCAAAAAGCTGAGCTATGTAGACAAAATGAAAGTAAAAATAGACAGCCCAATCGGACGACGACAATACAGTAAGCGATTAGGCTGTATTGAACCCGTGTTCGGCAATATTACCGTCAACAAGGGCATGAATAAATTGACCTTACGGGGTCAAACGAAAGTTAATACGCAATGGCAACTGTATTGCCTTGTTCATAATATAGAAAAACTGCAAAACACGATGCATTAAGAAGGGGAAGTCCTTTTAACCTAAATAAAACCACTCAACCACTCGTAATCGCTTCCAAAACGCCAATTTAAACAACACCAAACACTTCTTTATATGCTGCGTAAAAATACAGTAATCAATTGAACCAAAATAGGAACTCAGCTATGGTTTGTTTATCAATAAAACAAATTTTAAAACGAGTTAATCTACAGGCTCGTT
>NZ_JADYXI010000051.1:0-2071 GCF_015864375.1 Pseudoalteromonas sp. SWYJZ19 | reverse complement strand
TGGCTTATATAGGGTACAAATCCCATTACACCCGGGCGTGTTGCAACCATATCTAAATGGCATACAATATCAGCCCACTTAAAACAACAATTACCCTGCTCATCACGTGCTTCGCAACCAGAGATTGGATAAGTAAAGCCTACTAGCTGCTTTTGTCTATCAAAGTATATTTGTTTTTTGGGGATGTAACTGTCTGTTAGTGGCAGTAAATTAAGAAAAAACAGGTTCCAAGAAAAAGTAAGCATAGGTATCCACCACTGGAATGGGTCCTTGGAATAGGTAGCCACTAAGCAACAGATCAACAAGATTATACTCAAAGTAAATCCGATTATTATTGGCCCAAATAAAATAACCCTGACGGAATTATTTCCGCACATTTCTACTTTATATCGTTCTGGGCGCTTTTGTATTGCCTTCTGTTTTTTAGAAGGTAAGTCATACAAGTAACATAAGCCTTTAAACTTTTCTTTAAGGCTATTTAATCTCTCAGGGTAAAAAAAACAATTAAACCGCGTTTTTTTAGGCATGATATCAACAGCTAGGTAGTCATTATTTTGCATTAGAGCCCTTTACTTTGCTTACCTAGGGAATTTGGAAGACCTAGATTTGAAATCCTTTTCTATTTGTTAACTTACCATAAACGGTGAAGGGTTAGTAACCTCAAGGAAAGCCGATAAAAAGCTGAAGCGCAAGATGCTTTGCTTTATATTTCCACGTTAATTGCTCTATGCGCTCTGGTTCTGCTTTCCAATGCAGCCAAGGTTTAATTACTTCTTCACGCTCTCTACCTTTAAGCCAATCAAATGGAAATGCTTCACTCAGAATTTCCTCTTCAATTTCTAATTGCTGCGAAAACGAAAATGAGGTCCAAAACTCATCAGGCCGATTATTCCTCTTATCAAATTCAGCTGTGATAGAGTCTAGATGTCGGTGCTTTTCATATTCTGGTACATCAGGTAAGGGTTTACTTAAATCCATAAAGCGTACATAACACTCCCACAATAAATAACAATGCACAGGATTAGCTGAAAGCTCAACAACAGAACCGATTACTATTGTTTCAGGGTACTTATCTTGGTCTATATGGCTAATTTCTGGAAAGTAATTCATTACACCCGGCGCACCCATTTTCGAGGTTAACCTGCAAACAATCTCCTCCCATTTAAAGCAACAATTACCTAACTCATCGTGTTGTTCACAATCTGGTATATTAAAACTGAACCCGACCGTTTGGTTTTGTCTGTCCAAGTACATCACTCTATCAGGTATGTATCTTGAAGTGATTGGTAATAAATTTACGAAAAATAAATTCCAAGAAAAGGTAATAAGTGGAATCCACCACTGAAACTTTTCACCCTCATCATAAAATGGAAGTGATAAAATACTAATTAATGTAATTAAGCTTAATACAGCCCCTATAGCCATTGGCCCAAATAATATGGCTTTTATAGGGTTATTGCCACAGGGCACTATTTTATATTGCTCTTTTTTAATCGCGTAAATACGCCGATCTTGATTTAACCAACGTCGAAAAAAGCATAACCCTCTAAATTCGCTTCCCTTGTTTATTATTCGGTGAGCTTCAAAAAAGCGATTAAACTTTGTTTTCTTTGGCATTATTCCAACACCGAAGTAATTATTATTTTGCATCAGGTTCCTTTGCTTTAATAAACCTAGACAGCACTTGTGCCACCTAGGTTTGAATTCCATTTTTAATTATTATCAGAATCCTAGTTGCATGCTATAAATATAATCATCTTTAAGGTATTCCCATAAACAACTGCAGTGCTAAACGCTTTGCTTTGTATTTCCAGGTTAGTTTTTCGATACGTTCGGGCTCACCTTTAAAGTGTAGCCAAGGCTTAATTATTTCTTCGTTAGGTGTCGCTCTGAGCCAATTAAAATGAGCTGCTTCTTTATTAAATTTTTGCCAAATTTCGACTTGTTGAGCAAGTGAAAAGTCGCTCCAAAATTTATTAGGTCTGTCATTTTTTTTATCAAATTCAGCGGTGGGTTCATCAAGGTGTCGGTAGTTTTCATACTCAGGTACATCAGGAAGTGGTTGGTTGTT
>NZ_JADYXI010000050.1:0-2166 GCF_015864375.1 Pseudoalteromonas sp. SWYJZ19 | reverse complement strand
GAAAAACTTAGCTTTTGATAATGCTCTTTCATACGACCACCGAAAGCTATCAATCGTTTAAACTTGAGTATTTCTGAAAGCTCACCAACAACCTTAGGATCGGCAACATAACGGTCTTTAGATACCTTCTTAATGTAATCTGAGGGCTTTGTAGCATATTTTCCAACTTCAGCAGCTGCGGCTTCAATAGTAGAGCCTGAGCGCTTAGGGTTAGGTTTAACACGCCTAACATCAACCTGTGTGATGTAATCATTCTTCATGGCCATTTGCCAAAGCTCAAGCCAGCGGAATTGATTTATATAATTCTTACCTTTGAAATATTCGGCAGGAACGGCAAGTAAGACATGAAAATGTGGGTGGTAAGTGTTGGTCTTTTTGTTATGGGTAATCTCTAGGGCCTTGAACCAACCCCATATAGATTTTTTAAATTCAACCTTCCTAGATAGACTAGCCCAGGCTTTATTCATTTTCTTTATTTCATCGGGCAAATCATCAGCGGTGACATTCGGAACGGTAAGCGTTAAGAGTAAATATCGAGTGCTTTTATACTCTGACTGCAAAGATAAACAAACATCTTTAACTTGGTGAAATACAACTAATGACCGCCTTTTTTGGCAAGCAGGACACATTCTATCTTTGCAAAAATAAGCTTTAATAAGTCTCTTTTCCCCAGAGTTCGAAACTCCAAAAGCTAGAAGGGATCCACAATCTAAAATTCGTTCAGAACGAACCTCATTAGTGTAATTCATAGCATAAGAAACGGCAGTACTCTTAAGCTTAAAAGTGCGCCAGTCGGTGGTATCTTGTAAAATTTCACCTGAATCGTGGATTACAGGCAGGTCTTCATATATAATTTTCATTGTCTTCTCTTGTGACTTTACAGAGTTGAGAAGATGAGGTTTTTCGGTTTGCGCCTTGGTCGGTGGCAATCTGGAGAACCAACTGAAGGGGATGTGTTCGAGCACTCCCCTTTGTCCTTCCTAGAGCCTGAATTTTAAATGGCGTCTTTAAAAATAAAACCTCAAATTCGGTTTAACCTACCCTGTCGGGTAGAGTCATAAATTTAATGCAAAAACCCTTTAATAGCAATGCTTTGAAAGGTGTTTTATGTGTGCATTCTGTCTGCGCGTTGTTTCTATAGTATCAAGTAAAGGATTTTGCTCCGCAAAACAGACCAAAACACCCTTCAAAATAGTCAAATTTATGTGGGATTATCAGCAAGTAAAAATAGGTTACGATAATAATCATTATCAAAACCTATTTTTAGCTCTCCTAAAAGTTACTTAGTTAAAAAACAAATTTAACACTTGAACCAAAACTACAAACTTCGATAATTCAAGAGTTATACAAAACTCAAATTTATCCGCCATCTTTATTTTTAATTCGAACATACCAGTCCTCCTAATTAATATTTTAAAAAACCAGCATCAATATGCTGATCACCATTCCTATTTAGCGGTATAAAAAATTGCGGTTTAGCAAATTAGTATTTACAGCTTTTCTCTTTTAGTTTTTTTCAGGCACGACAACGCCTAAGCAATTAAGCCCATACAGTGCAATTTATCAGCCTTAACAAAGGCGCGTAGCGCCTAGTAGGGTAGAACTATTCTTCTATTAGGTAGGTTTATTTACTACAAGGTTTTAAGGGATTAAAACGCCACACTCCCTATAGGGGCGCTACCACCTATCACATAGGGGGCACTTAAGGAAATAACTACAGATAAGTGGAATTATCAGCAAAGAAAAGTTTATCGGGGGCGCATTGCTGCGCGGGGTTGGTTTTTCCAAGTGGGGTTGCTTTATGGCTTCGGCCAATTAACTACAGGTTTTTATATTACTTCTGAGTGTGGCCTTACGTAAGACAAGCCTTACAAAAAGCCCCGCACAGGCAGTGAGGGGCTCGGTGCTCGCCCTTCTCTCTGCCTGTTTTGCGGTGGCAATAAATAAGAATTTGTTTCAATTTGGGACTAGAGTCCACTATTAAAGTATGTGGACTCTGAGGCTGCTCGTTCTGGTGAGCGGGATTTGTTTTTACATGTATTCATGTAATCATGAAATATATTGTTTAAGACCAATGTTCCATTTGTACATCTGGAGAACCACTGCATCAACCTGATCACTTTCACCGGATACGTTGATAAGGTCTACATTCTCAGAATCCACATC